>NZ_JBHFLL010000071.1:0-8915 GCF_041928595.1 Microcystis sp. BLCC-F209 | reverse complement strand
CTTTGGTGGGTAAAATGTATTCTAAGATACATTTCTCAAGAGCGAGGGGGTGGAACGAACCACAAAGACACAAAGGACACAAAGATCGATCGATCCTATGTCAATTAAACTTATCACACAGAACCTAGAAGAGCCAAATATCTATAATTAATTCTGTCTGGATACTTACAGCGTTTTCCTTAAAGATGAAGTCTAACCTAATTCAGCGAGGGACTCCCCAAAACGAAAACTTCCTACCTCACCATTAAGATAACTGCTCTATCGGTGACTCTTAAATTAGTACAAATATATGAACAACTGCGTGTAAGCATCTCACCGAAAAACTAATGCGCTCCGGGGTTCGGGGGATTCTACCCCCAACGGGGGGTTTGGGTAGGGTTGATTCATGAATCAACCCTACCTTGAATCAACCCTACCTTGAATCAACCCGAGGGGTTTGGGGGGTTCTAGCCCCCAAAAGCTTGGCTTGAGTGATAAAATCAGAAATAATGCCCAACTCTTAATGCCAAATAGACTAATCTTGAAATTGTCTAGCATGAAATTGAGCGTAACGACCATTAAGATTTAATAACTCCTCGTGATTACCCACCTCGATAATTTCACCCTTTTCTAAGACTAAAATACGGTTAGCTTTTCTGACAGTTGCTAATCGGTGAGCAATAACAAATACCGTGCGCTCCGTCATAATTCTTTCTAAAGCTTCCTGCACTAAAGCTTCCGATTCCGAATCGAGCGCTGAAGTTGCTTCATCTAAAATTAAAATTCTCGGATTAGATAAAACCGCTCGTGCGATGGCGATTCTTTGTCTTTGTCCACCCGATAAATTAACACCTCTTTCTCCCACATAGGTATAGTAACCCTGGGAAAGTTCACCGATAAATTGATGAGCGTTGGCAATTTTTGCCGCTTTTTCCACCTCTTGCAGATTAAAATCTCCCTGGCCAAAAGCGATATTTTGGGCTATAGTGCCAGAAAAGAGAATATTTTCCTGTAAAACTACGCCAATTTGTCGCCGGAGACTTTTTAAAGTCACATCACGAATATCCACCCCATCGATTAAAATCTTGCCGGCAGTGGGGTCATAAAAACGCAATAAAAGATTAACTAAAGTGGTTTTTCCCGCTCCCGATGCTCCTACTAAAGCAATCATTTCGCCAGCGTGTGCAGTAAAATTAATATTTTTTAAAACCTGTCTGTCCTCATTGTAAGAAAAATTTACTTGACAATATTCAACTTCTTTGCTATGGGGTTGCAGATTGATCGCATTCGGTTTTTCGGTAATTGTTGGCAAAATAGCTAACAATTCAAAAATCCGATCCATGGAGGCTTGACCCTGTTTAAATTGATTATAATTACTGGTAATATGGGCGATGGGATCGATTAACATTGCCACCGCTGCCACATAACTAACAAAGTCAATTCCAGTTAAATTCTTTTGGGAAATTTGCCAACCAGCGAGAAAGAATAAAAAGATGACACCGAGAGCTTGTAAGAATCCCACCACGACGTATTGTAAAGCTTTGGTGGATTCTGATAGGTATTGAGCGCGGCGATTTTCCTCCGCTTCTTGAGCAAAAAGCTCGGTTTGATAATCTTCAGCTGCGAAAGCTTGCACCACACGAATACCGCCAAAAACTTCGGTTAATAACGAAGAAAGATTAGATATTTTCGCCTGAGCGCGACGAGCATATTGTAATAATTTTTCACCAAAAAATCCCACCAAAACTCCTAACAAAGGAGCGATAATAATGACAGCGATCGTCAATTGCCAGTTAACAATAAACATATAGGCAAAGACGACAATTAACTGTAAGGCTGAGGGAATAAAATCGTGGAAAAATTTGTTAATTACTTCCCCAATGCGATCGATATCTTCCGTTAAACGATAGGATAAATCACCAGTTTTGGCCGTTTCAAAGTAATTTAAACCGAGGGTTTGCAGGTGAGCATAAACTTTTTTTCTTAATTCGAGAGCAATTTTTAAAGAAGCTTTCGCCATCAGGGAATCTTGTCCATACTGAGACATTCCCCGCAGTAAAAAAACCACTGCCCCCACCCCCGAAAGTGTGGCCAATGCTTGCACATTTCCCTCACCGATATATCTGGCCATTTGCCCAGCTAACCAAGCTAAAATCGGCCAAAATACCGTAAATCCGATCGTACAGATGAACGCCAAAATAATTGTTTGGGTTTGGGGACGGAGATAGGGAATGAGGTTCCAATAACTAGAGCGAGATTTCAAAATAATTTATCGCCTTTAAATATGTAGGTAGGTGTTAAAAACTGTCGGCACCCCCCTTATTAAGGGGGGATCAAAGGCAAAATCTATCTTCTCTTCAATTATAAATACTTACTTATTAAGTAGGTAGGCACAATTATTTGTAGGATGGGTTAGCGGTAGCGTAACCCATGCGGGCGTTGGGTTTCATGCTTCAACCCAACCTACGTTCATTTTATATTTAATTCCACCCACCTACTTAAGTATTCCTGCAAAATTAATTTGCTAGTCGAGACAGTTATCAGTTATCAGTTATCAGTTATCAGATTTAAGTTTTAAGTGAGCAGTATTAAATAGAAGTTTCCTACTGTCTTTTCACTGTTTACTGTTTACTGTTTACTGATCACTGTTTAGACAGTCTTGCACTTTAGCCAGAGATCTAATTAACTTTGCTTAGGTACTGAAGAAAAGGAGATTAACTAACAAATTGGCTTAAGGGGTTAATCGGGGAGTAGAGACGTTTTTAGTCCACGTCCCTACGATGTTTTCCAATAATACAAAGTTATTCTGGGATTAAACCGCCACAGCTTGATGAATGTAGCCTAATTCCGTCAATTTGTTCCAGACTTTGGCGACACTTTCCTCTAAAGTCTCTAAATCGGTGCGGCATTCCACTTCCGGGTTAAAAGGTGGTTCATAGGGATCATCAATTCCCGTAAAAGACTTGATTTCGCCAGCACGCGCTCTTTTATATAATCCTTTCACATCGCGCGCCTCACAGACGTTTAAGGGAGCATTCACGAAAACTTCGACAAAACTGCCAATTTTCCCCCGTACTTCCTCGCGAATCTCACGATAGGGAGAAATAGCTGAAACTAGGACAATCACACCGTGACGGGTGAGCAAATTAGACACAAAACCAATGCGACGGATATTTTCATCGCGATCCTCTTTACTAAATCCTAAACCTTTAGTGAGGTTCGTCCGTACTATATCGCCATCGAGAACTTCAATGGAATAGCCTTCAGCGATTAATTTTGCCTCTAATGCCTCGGTAATGGTGCTTTTCCCCGCACCGCTCAATCCCGTTAACCAAACCGTCACGCCGCGCTGTTTCATAGTAATCATTAATAATACTTAAATCCTGTTTAGCGTACCATATCTCAGGGATCAGTGATCAGTTACCAGATGGGAGTTTTCAGTTCACTGATTACTGATTACTGCTTACTGATAACTGAACAACCCCCCAACCTGATTGAAACAAACAACCTGTCACCACGATCATTGATAATGTAGGTTGAGTTACTGTCTTGAATTAAGGTAATGTTTAAGAAATTCCCCCCTCACACCCCGCTCCTTCTTGGACTAGGTTCTGGGGTTGCGCTTTTTACTCTCACCAGTCTCTTTCTCTTTCACCCGAAACTTCTCGCTTGGCTCGATCGCAATAGTGCGTCGCTTCCTAGCCAAGATCCTAACCAACCCTCTGCCGTGGTTGATAGCGCTTCTTTACCACAAACCGAGCGAGATGTCAAGTTAAAAGATGTTGCCGATGCCAACTCGCCCTCTTTAGATCGTAGTCGCGCCCGCTATCTCCTGGCCATGGATTTATTGAGAAAATATGAAGGCGGTCCGGCTTTAAAACAATTAGAAGGCTTAGAAAAACAATATCCTGTCCTCGCTCCCCAGATTCTCCTCAAACAGGGACGCGCCCACGAATTAAGCAACGATAGTGAAAGAGCGCGAGAAATTTGGCAAAAATTAATTAAAACCTATCCCCAATCGCCCGTAGTGGCAGAAGCTTACTACTCTTTGGGCAAATACGACCCCAGTTATCATGAGAAATTGCTCAAGGAATACCCCCGACACCCGCGCACTTTGGCTTTAATTCGCCAACGTCTTCAAGAAAATCCCGATCAATTTCCCTTATGGTTACAGTTAGCCAAGGCTAATCCTTTTGATCCTACCCTCAATCAAGCCCGCAATCGTTTGGTGAAAGACTACGCCGAGCAGTTGACTCCAGCGGATTGGGCAATGATTGGGGCAGGTTATTGGCAGTCGGGATTGTACGAAAAAGCCTATAAAGCCTACGCTAAAGCCACTCCTAGCCCCGAACAAGCCTATCGTTACGCCCGCGGGCTACAAATTGCCAAAAAACTGCCAGAAGCTCGCAGCGCTTACCAAAAATTAATTAAAACCTATCCCCAGGCCCCAGAAACCAGTTTAGGATTACTGCGACTCGCCCAAATTTCTCCTAACCGCGATGCCATAGCATATCTCGATCGCATTGTCAAGCAATTTCCCGATCGCGCTCCGGAAGCTTTGGAGGCGAAAGCCAAATTACTAGGATCAACTAATGCTCAGGCCGCTAGTCAAACATGGCAGACTTTATTAAATAAATACCCAAAATCCGACGAAGCCGCCGATTATCGCTGGTTAATGGCCCAAAGAGCCGCTAAATCCGGTGATTACGCCAAGGCGTGGCAGTGGGCGCAGCCAATTGCGGTTAATAATCCCGATAGTCAAACTGCCCCGAAAGCGGCCTTTTGGGTGGGAAAATGGGCGCAAAAACTCGGCAAAAACCAAGAAGCAAAACAAGCTTTTACCTACACTATTTCTCGTCATCCCCATTCCTATTATGCCTGGCGCTCGGCGGTTTTATTAGGTTGGGACGTGGGGGATTTTACCACTGTCCGCTCCTATAACCCTACCACCGTCAAACCCGCCACTCGTAACGATCCCCCCGCTGGTTCGGAAGCTTTCAAGGAATTATATCGAATTGGTGAAGATACGGATGCTTGGAATCTCTTCCAAGCAGAAATTGTCGATCCTTGGAATTTAACCGTTGACGAACAATTTAACCTCGGTGTCTATAAACTCTCTCGCAATCAAAATTTAGAAGGAATTAACCTGATTTGGCGCTTGCGAGAAAGAGATACCCCGGAGGAAAAGAAAGCCTGGAAACTCCTGCGACAAAATGATAAATACTGGCACGCTTTATTCCCTTTCCCCTACTACGATACCATCCTGGAATGGTCAAAAGATAGACAATTAAATCCCCTGCTAGTGACTGCTTTAATCCGGCAAGAATCCCGCTTTGAAAAAGAAATTCGTTCTCCTGTAGGGGCAGTGGGATTAATGCAAATTATGCCCGACACGGGTAAATATATTGCGGGTAATACTGGCAATAAAAGTTATTCTTTAACTAATCCTGAAGATAACATTATGATGGGGACATGGTATCTCGATTATACCCATGGCAAATTCGCCGGAAATTCACTTTTTGCCGTGGCTAGTTATAACGCCGGACCTGGGGCAGTTTCCAAATGGAAACAGCGTTTTGATTTTAGCGATCCCGATCAATTTGTCGAGAATATTCCCTTTAGAGAAACTAAGGGTTATATAGAATCGGTGTTTGGTAATTATTGGAATTATCTCCAGATTTATAACCCCGAAATTCAAGAGCAAATGAAGAGAATTACTAACCCTTCCTAGGGGATTGATGGGGATGGGTAATTAACTCATTCCCTTAAAGTTATAATTAAATTGAAGATAGATCCCCCCTTAATAAGGGGTGTGCCGATCCCCCCTGCCCCCCTTGATAAGGGGGGTGCCGATAGGCGGGGGGATCCCCCTTAATAAGGGGGGCATCTGACAGTTTTTAACACCTAGCTACTTACTAACTTTTTTCCTAATTATGCAATCATTTAACTGGCAAACCGTCGATCAAGATTCTCCTTTTACTCGCCTAGATTTTCGGACAAAATTAACCATGATGATCGTGGTTACTCTCATCGCTTTTACTTGGGAAAGTCCCCTCGCTGGCGGTTTTCTAACTCTTATTGTCGCTTTAGCTTGTCTCTGGGCTGGGGTAAAATGGTCTTATCTCCTCACTATTTTCAAATTCATGGCTCCCTTTTATCTATTCTTATTAATTACCATGGGATTTTTTAATGTGGAACAGGTAAAAGCTTTAACGGGAAAAACTGAATTAACTCCCTTATTAACTGTCGGTTCTGCTCAAATGACTGTGGAGGGAACCCTCTACGGTTTAAATGTGATCTTTAAAACTCTCACTATGGTTTTAATTATTCCCCTCGCTATTTTTACCACCGATATAAATCAGATGATGGTGAGTTTAACTAAAGCCAGAATTCCCTACAAAATAGTCTTTATTTTTTCCTCTACCCTGCGTTTATTTCCTCTCCTAGTAGAAGAATCTCGATCGATTATTTCCGCTCAAAGATTACGAGGATTAGCAATAGAAAAAATGGGTTGGTTACAAAAGGGAAAAATTTACGCTTCTATCGCTGTACCTTTAATTTTAAACGCTATGGCTAAATCGCAAAAATTAGAGGTAGTTTTACAGGCTAAAGCTTTCTCTGGTGATCCCGATCGCACATTTTTACAGGAATCAATCTTAACCAATAAAGACTATTTATTAATTATTGGCTTTCTATTTTTATTGGTTTTGGCAATTATTCTCTATGTAAAATTCGGGGTGGGAAAATTTGCCTGGTTGTTTTAATATTAATCCCTATTGTATAGCTCGATCGATCTGGGTATATAAAGCTTCTAAATCCCCGGAATTGTCTAAAACAATATCAGCCAAGGCAATTTTTTCGGCTAAAGACATTTGATTATTAATCCGAGCGATCGCTTGTTCTCTACTTAGGTTATTTCTAGTCGTTAAGCGTTGAATTTGTTGCTCGAAACTGCAAGAAATCACCCAAATCTCTGTGACTAAATGGGTTAATTTGGCTTCAAACAATAAAGGAATAGAACAAACAACTATCGGGACTTCTAACTGCTCTAAATGCCGCTTAAAACATTCTCTAACATAGGGATGAATCTGACTTTCTAACCAGATTTTTTCCTCGGAATTATTAAAAATAATCTCTCCTAACTGTTGGCGATTAAGGGAATTATCCTCAGTTTTAACTTTTCTGCCATAACGCGCAAAAATTCTCTCTAAAATTTCCGAACCTTTTTCCACTGCTTCCCGGGCATAAATATCCGCATCAAGGACGGGAATTTTGTAGATATTTTCTAAATAATTAGAAACCGTGGATTTACCACAAGCTATTCCCCCTGTTAACCCGATAATTCTTCTGGACATAAATTATTAAATTGCTAATCTCAATTAAGGTGCGTTACGCGCTCGCTAACACACCCTGCGGTTATAAACTTTCTATCTGTCGTAAAACTCTTGCTTGTACTTGTTGATAGGCAGTTTCCACATCTCCTAAATCGCGACGAAAACGATCCTTATCGAGAATGCGCGCTTGAGCATCCTCTTGGGTTTTATCCCAGAGACGACAGGTATCGGGGCTAATTTCATCACCTAGATAAATTTTGCCCGTTTTATCAACTCCAAATTCTAACTTAAAATCGACGAGAATAATCTGGCACTTATCAAAAAATTCCTGTAGATATTGATTGATTTTCAGGGCTAAATCTCGTAACTGATTGACTTGCTCCTCCCTGGCAATATCAATCACTTTTATGCGATCGGGCGTTAACAAAGGATCTCCCAAAGCATCATCCTTGAGGTAAAATTCTACGAGAGGAAAGGGTAAAACTTTCCCCTCCTTTAATCCCGTTTGCTTGCACAAACTACCGGCGGCGATATTTCTGACTACTACTTCCAAGGGAATGATTTTAATCGCCTTGACGCGCATTTCCCTAGAACTAGGGCGATCAATATAATGGGTAGGTATTCCTAGGGATTCTAACCATTGAAATAGGGCAGTGGAGACAGTACAGTTAATTTCTCCTTTGCCGACAATTTGCCCACGTTTTTGGGCATTAAAAGCGGTGGCATCGTCTTTGTAATAAGTGAGGAGAATATCAGGATCATCGGTTTGATAGAGAATTTTGGCCTTACCTTCATAGAGTTTTTCCATAGTTATCATCCTTGGCAATTGATAAACGAAAATCGATGGTTAATCGGATAGCGGCAGCAGCAAATTTTGGCGATCAACCTAGACAAAAAATCTCCATCATCAGGGGGATGATCGTTGAGAAAAAATAATGTATAATTGCTGCTTAAAGATAACTGCCAACATTTTGCGACCGAATCTTAACCTATAACCAAAAAGTGTCACGATCCCAGGGTTCAACTTTTGGCGAATCGGCCCAGTTTTTACTTAAATCCCCAATGATAGCCAACAACTGATATTATCTCCCATTACCATTACCGAAAAATCTAAAGAAATTCCGAAAAATTACCCGCCGTCGCCCTATGAATCAGAATCCTCCTAACGATGATAACCCGAATCTCCCCGATCGCCGCAAGGAGGATTTTCTCTATCCTCGCGCGCCCTACTATGGGGAATTTAAGCCAGAAAACTTGCTATTTAACGCCAATTTACAGGAATTTGCCCAAAAAGTCAGTTTTATTTGTAATCTGGAAACGGGGGGCAAAATCAGTTCTCTAGAAGCCTACCAAAAAATTAAAGCCCTCTGGAAAGACTTAAAACAGAGCAAAAAAGGCCTGGGCATTGGGGAAAATCCCTTTCAAAAAGATGACGATACCTAAAGGATAATCAAGAAAAATCGGCTCTTCTAGGTTCTGTGTGATAAGTTTAACTTATATAGGATCGATCAATCTTTGTGTCCTTTGTGTCTTTGTGGTTCCTTCCACTCGCTCGCTAGGAAGAATGTATCTTAGAATACATTTTGCCCACCAAACCTAAGA
>NZ_JBHFLL010000070.1:0-4736 GCF_041928595.1 Microcystis sp. BLCC-F209 | reverse complement strand
CAGCTTTGGTGGGTAAAATGTATTCTAAGATACATTTCTCAAGAGCGAGGGGGTGGAACGAACCACAAAGACACAAAGGACACAAAGATCGATCGATCCTATGTCAATTAAACTTATCACACAGAACCTAGAAGAGCCATCAGTTTTCAGATGTGATACTAAATCTGGTTATTAAAAACTGATTATCTATTGCTCCTATTGCCTATTGCCTATTGCCTATTGCCTGTCCTCATAAGTAGCCTATACTCAACGGATTTAGTATGAGTTATCAGTTCACTGATTACTGATTACTGTTCACTGTTCACTGAAATAACTTCCCCATTTCCCTCTCCCGCAGCTGAAAAACCTCAAGATTATTAATTTAAAGCATCTTTAAGAGCCGTGCGAGCGGCCAGATGATTGCGGGTTGAGGTGAGAATTTCCGATTCTCGTTGCAGACGACTGACTGTATCGAGCATTTCCAATAAAGCCTGTTGTTCCCCGGCCACACCGTAGAGATTACCCGCCACCCAGTAGGATAATTCCAGGGGAAGACTAGGCAAATCGTCGGGGAGTTCAATTTTTTGAGCGGTTAATTTGGCTGAGAGATGAACCACATCCCGCAGCAGTCGATCCACTTCTTTGGCCAGAGGTCGCAGATCTTGGGTGGTGGGGACATCTTCAATCCACTCCACTAAACCGACACGATAGGGTTTTTCCCGGACGTATTCTAGGACACGGAAGCGCTGTTGACCGATGGTGAGAATTTTTAACCGGTCGTCCGGGAGACGTTGACAACGGACAACTTCGGCACAACTGCCGACTTTAGCGATTTCTCCCGTGGCCGGATCTACCATTAAGACCCCAAAACGGCGATCTTCTTCCAATATCGTATTCATCATAATCCGATAGCGAAACTCGAAGATGTGCAGGGGCAGGGGACGACCCGGGAATAAAACAACTTCGGGTAGGGGAAAGAGGGGTAATTCTCTAACGGCAATGGAAGAAGTGGCCATAGGTTTAGTAAAAAAAAACCGATCTTTTCTTATTTTTACACAATACCCCCTGAACCGCTAGGCAAGGGCAAGAGACTCCGAGCCAGTATTGAGGGGTCGGGAGATTGCCTTTATTTAGGGTTTATCGATTTTCAGGTGGTCAACTACCTAATTTTCAGGGAAAAAGTCCCTGAATTTTCCCCTCGATCCCCGCAATGGCTGGCACTTTTTGAGGAGAAAAAAGTCTAAAAGTCTTATCCAACAAGGTTTTTAGATTTATTCAGCCAACCTTTATTTATTCTCCCTTCTCCCTTCTCCCCCACTTCCCCACTTCCTAATTCGGGTTGGCTGAATAATAAATGTGAAATATAGACGAGGTAAGGGGTTTGGGGTCTTGTTTGGCGAAGCAGCTACAATATTTTCAAGCTAGTGGCTCAAAAACCCTGCATTTTGACCAGCGGTCGCCCCTACTTTTTCAGCCAACCCTAATTGATAATTCATAATTCATAATTCCCACACCCCCCCTCAATGCACTTACTGCATGATATAAATGCCTAAACACGATGGTGAGCGGATTTCTGTTACAAACAATACAAAATTATCCAACTTAAAACGAATTAAATAACAAATAGAGACTAGGTAAATTACTAAATTTTTGCTAATGACGACGGTATTTTAAAGAATACTTATTGTTAAATCCCGATTTCTTCATTTCTAACCCGCACCAACTAGAACAATTGCACCTACAGATCAGTAAGGAGATAGATTCGTGGTACAAGCACCTGAAAAAGATGGAACAACTCTCAATAAATTCGAGAAATTTAAAGCCGAAAAAGACGGATTAGCCATCAAAGATGAACTAGATCATTTTGCCCAAATCGGTTGGGAAGCGATGGATAAAACCGATTTAGAACATCGCTTAAAATGGGTGGGGGTGTTTTATCGTCCCGTCACCCCGGGCAAATTCATGATGCGTTTACGGATTCCTAACGGCATTCTTAGCAGTGAGCAAATGCGCGTTTTAGGGGAAATCGTGCAGCGTTACGGTGATGATGGCAATGCCGATATTACTACTCGTCAAAACCTACAATTACGCGGTATTCGCATCGAAGATATTCCCGATATTTTCCAACGACTAAAATCCGTGGGTATGACTTCGGTACAATCGGGTATGGATAATGTCAGAAATATTACCGGTTCACCCATGGCGGGACTAGACGCAGATGAATTAATTGACACCAGGGAATTAGTCCAAAAAGTCCAAGATATGATTACCAACTACGGTCAAGGTAATTATCAATTTACCAATCTGCCCCGCAAATTTAATATTGCCATCGAGGGGGGCCGGGATAACTCGGTTCATGCGGAAATTAACGATATTGCCTTTGTTCCTGCCTATAAAGAGGGAGAATTAGGCTTTAATGTTGTGGTAGGTGGCTTTTTCTCGGCTAAACGCTGTGAAGCGGCAATTCCTATGAATGTTTGGGTGAGACCGAATCAGGAGGTGGTGGATTTATGCCGAGGAATTTTGGAAGTTTACCGCGATAACGGATTACGCGCCAATCGTCAAAAATCCCGTTTAATGTGGTTAATTGATGAGTGGGGAATCGAGGAATTCCGCACGCGGGTGGCTAATCACTTAGGTTATCCCTTGGCAACGGCAGCGGAAAAAGACGCAATCGACTGGGAAAAACGGGATCATTTAGGAGTTTTTCCGCAAAAACAGGAGGGATTGAGCTATATCGGTCTTTGTGTTCCCGTTGGTCGTCTATTTGCCGATGATATGTTCGATTTGGCCCGGATTGCTGAAGTGTATGGCAGCGGAGAATTGCGTTTAACCGTGGAACAAAACGTGATTATTCCCAATATAGCGGCTGAAAATATGCCAACTCTTTTAACCGAGCCTTTACTGGCTAAGTTTACCCCCAATCCTACTCCTTTGCAACGAGCGCTCGTTTCTTGTACGGGGGCTCAATTCTGCAATTTTGCCCTGATTGAAACCAAAAACAGGGCTGTGGACTTAATTAGTCAGTTAGATGCTGAATTAAATATCCCCCAGGGTGTGCGGATTCACTGGACCGGTTGCCCTAACTCCTGCGGACAACCCCAAGTGGCCGATATCGGTTTGATGGGGACAAAAGCACGCAAAGACGGCAAAACCGTGGAGGGAGTTGACCTCTACATGGGGGGTAAAGTGGGTAAAGATGCCCACCTGGGAAGTTGTGTACAAAAAGGGATTCCCTGTGAGGATCTAAAATCGCTGTTAACTTCTATCCTCATCGAACAATTTGGCGCAACACCGAAAGGTTAATTAACAAGTTTCTCGATACGAATGGGGGGTTTATCCCCTCTTTTTTTATCTATCTCTGTTGGGTGAAATTGGCCAACATCTTGCTATAGTAGGAGGCAGATGGCAGCAGGAAAATTCTTATATATTTTCCTTCCAGATGGGAATCGTTACTTAGCTTCAAATTGGGCTTGTTTACGAAGTAATTCCCCGATGGTTAAATTGGGTTGGGGTCTGCCCTCAAAAACCGTTCCTACCTCAAATTTTTGCAACTGTACCCGTGCCAAATGATAGGCCTCATCGGGTAGGGGAATATAACCAATAGTATCTAATAAATTGGGAACTCGATCGAGATAATATTTGACAAATTTCTCTAAAGCGGGATTCTCTTGGGCTTTTTGGGCATTAACATAAATAAACAAAGGACGAGAAAAAGGCTGATATTTACTATCCTCAACATTGCCGCGAGTTGGTTCAATACCGTTAACTTTTAACGCTTTTAATTTATCCCGATTTTGTTCATAGTAAGCGTGGCCAAAATAGCCTAAAGCGTTGGCATCTTGACTGACGGCATTAACTAAAGCTTGGTCATCTTCACTAAAATTAAAGTCCCCACGACTGGCATCTTTGCTGTTAATTACCTCACTAAAAAAATCGTAGGTTCCGGAATCTTTACCTGGCCCGTGAAGGGTAATCGGTCGGTCGGGCCAAGCGGGATTAATTTGATTCCAACGTTTGATTTTATTCTCGGCTGCTGGTTCCCAAATAGTTCTTAATTCTGTGGTGGAAATATCATCAACCCAGTTATTTTGGGGATTGACTACCACGGTTAAAGCATCAAAAGCGATCGGTAGTTCAATAAATCTTATCTTATTAGCATCACATTTTTTTAATTCTTCCACAGAAATCGGCCGAGAAGCATTATTAATATCGGTTTCTCCCGCACAAAATTTTCTAAAACCGCCGCCGGTTCCTGAAATATTAGCGTCAACTTTAACATCAGCCAAAGCTTTGTGGGGAGGATTGGCTTTAAAATCTTCGAGAACTTTGTTGGTAATTGGTGCTACGGTACTCGAACCATCAATTTTAATTGGTTTGAGGTCTTGAGGATTAATATTGGCACAGGCGGGTAAAATTAGAGCAGTACCCAGGACAATTGCCACTACTTTGGTGGGACGAGATAGCTGAGTAAAAATTTCTAGCATAGGTGTAAAAAGGAGAAAGTAAAAACGGGTATTGGGGAGACTTTTCAGTTATCAGTGGGGTAGTGGGGTAGTGGGGTAGTGGGGAGTTTTTTGCTGTAATCGGTAATCGGTGAACTGAAAACTCACATCGGGAGCATCCCACTTTTGCAATAAGAAATTGTACTTAGATGCGAAATGCTTAGATGGCAAGCCTTTTCGGGAGTTCATAGATTTTTAACGGTTCTCTAAATTGTGTGATTCAAACCAGAATCGTTACTACAAAAGCCTTCT
>NZ_JBHFLL010000007.1:0-3597 GCF_041928595.1 Microcystis sp. BLCC-F209 | reverse complement strand
CTATCCACGACGCTGTTACTGTATCTGCCTCGACTACATTGGTGATGAAATAGTCCACCTCTGTTGCTTTTTCAATTGAACTTGCATTCATGACGATAGCCAAGTTCCTTTCTCCTTCTAGTTGAGATATTTTCGCTCTGAATACCACTACCCAAACCGTTTTTTCTTGATCTAGATTTAGGGTGATTTTCTCCCAATCCTTTTCTGATAGGCTTTTTGCTAGTTGCTCAAGCTGGATTGTTTCTTCCACACCCCCTTCTTTTTCAATAATTACTTTTCGATTTTTTGCCAATCCTCCTAAGTATTTTAGCTTTCTTTCTTCCAGGGCTTTTAGAAAATTTGTCTTGTTGCCATAACCAGCATCTATTAACACGATTTTCGGTCGATAGCCTCTGGTTAAGGTCCAGTCAATTAAATCTATCGATATCTCCGGTTTCTTCTTAAATTCTTTGTCTTCTTTCCCCTCGGCTAAGGAACTAGCTGGTTGATAAATTTCAATGTCTAGGGGTACACTTTTTTTGCCGTCGTAGAGATGAGTAGTGACGGCGACTATTCCGTTGTCTGTCTTGCCAATTTCTCCCAAGTACTGCCTCTCAACTCCGGCGGTCAGATTGCCACTTTTTCGATGTCCTGAGTCATCGACAATCAGGGAAAATCCTCGGGGTATTTGCGTCCGGCGGCATTGGTTCATCACTTGCAACCGACATTCATTCACCTGACGGTCTGACCAAGGAGATTCGGTCAAAAAGTGATGTAATCGGTTATAAACTACTCCGACGGCATTATTGGCGATTTGAGTGAGGTTTTTCCTCTCACTTTCCCCTAATAATCCTCCTAAATATTGTCTGAAGCCGTTTTTTTGCGCTTCGTTTTTGAAGCAATTGTCAAACCGCCGACACCATCGGTCAAAGCAGGGAGGCATCGCAGCTGGGGTTGTCTCTTTCATCGCTGATCTTTCAACGTAAAGTGCTTACTCTTTAACGATTATACTCTATTATACTCTTGTTGATCGTTTAAGTCCCACTATGCAATTTGTACCAGTTGTCGATATTAATCAAAGATATTTAATGCTAACTACAGCATCTAGAGCTAGAGGATGGATGAAAAAAATTGGGGATACTCTGCTAATATTTGCTGTAGTTTTACTACTGACTCTTACCTCCCCTCTTTTGGGAATAGCTCAAAATCCGACACAACTGGAAAACAAAATTGACGGCTTTCCAGTTATGTTAGATGGAAAACCCCTCTTTTTTATCCGACGGGGAGTTTCTTCATTTTCGGCGGAGGAGAGAGCTAACGCTATTACCCGGAGAATTGAAAGAATTGCTCACAATGATTCTATTCCTGTTGAGAACCTGACAATTAAGCAGATTCCTGATGATAACTCACTTTATTTAAGTGTAGATCAAGAAGTAATTCTAACGGTGACTGAGGGAGACGCAAAAGCCTATCGTTCAACGCCGGAGGTTTTAGCTCAACAAGCTTTACAAAAAATTCAGGTCGCTATCGCTCAATATCGCCAAGATCGAAAACCAGAACAACTACTTAAGAACGTCATTTATACGGTTATAGCTACCTTTGTTTTCTTGATTATTAGCTTTGCAGTTATCAAAATTTCAGGGAAGCTATTTCCCTTTATTCGACGTTTGATTGAATCCTTGACACCAGGCATTCAAATCGGGAATGTTGAGATCATATCTTCCTCTAAGATCAGCTTTTTGGGGCTGCGATTTCTGCGTATAATTCGCTTACTTGTTCTCTTTTTATTATTATTTAATTATACTACATTTGTACTCCGTTTATTTCCCTGGACAAGAGTTTTTGGCGAGAGTATTTTAGTTTATTTTTCTCAATCATTAGAACTGGTTTTATCCTCTATTGGTAAATATCTTCCCAATGCCTTTATTATTGCCATAATCATTTTTATAACCTACTACTTAATCCGGCTAATCAAGCCATTTTTTACAGCAATAGAAAGAGGAAATCTGATTATTCCTGGTTTTTATACTGATTGGGCTAAACCTACTTACAATCTCCTATTAGTCATAATTATTGCCTTAGCGGCAATAATGGCTTTTCCCTATTTGCCCGGTTTTGATTCCCCTGCTTTCCGCGGTGTTTCTGTTTTTCTTGGTCTTCTTTTATCCCTTGGTTCTACTTCAGCGATCGCCAATGTCATCGGGGGAATTATTCTTATCTATACCCGGGCATTTCGCATCGGAGATCACATTCAAGTGGGAGATGTAATTGGCGATCTAATTGAAAAAAACTTCCTAGTAATTCGCATTTGCACTCCCACTAATAAAATCATTACTATTCCTAACTCATCTTTATTAAGTAGTAATGTGATTAACTTTAGTATTTCCTCGCGGGAATTAAACAGAAATCTAATTATTCAGACAACGATTACCCTAGGGTACGATCTGCCTTGGCGAAAAGCCCACAAAACCTTAATTGAAGCTGCTCTAGAAACTGTGCATATTCTCAAAGAACCCGCACCTTTTGTCCTGCAAACTAGCCTAGATAATTTTTACATCAGTTATCAATTAAACGCTTACACTAACCAACCCAATTTGATGGTAATAATTTATTCAGAACTCCATCAAAATATTCAAGATAAGTGTAATGAAGCTGGGATTGAGATTCTCTCTCCCAGTTACACTTCCCTACGAGATGGAAATACAACAACCATTCCCGAAAATTATTTACCTTCCGATTATGTTGCGCCTCCCTTTCGTGTTCAATCTTCAGACAATCAAGAAAAAAACACATTTTGACACCAAATCCGTTTTTAAGCACTCACTGTTGACGGATTATTAATAGACCTCTGGTAAAAATCAAAAGTTGTTGTTAGGAGTAAGTAGCCAGTAGTCAGGAGAATTAAGAATGAATAATAATTAATTCCATAATCTCTTGACAGATTTTAGGCAATTTAATCCTTATTTTTGCCGTTTTTGAACTATCAAAAGTTAATTGTGCAAGAGGTTTAATATAACATCGCCGATGCCGCATTATTAGGATTAGAAAACAGCGAATTAATCACTCTGAGTGCTTGCCAAACCACCAAAGAAGCCAAGGCTGATAGCAGAGAAATATCGGGACTGGCTTACATCATCAGTAATTACCAGTCTTTGGAACGCGCCCGATGACAAAGAATTAGCAGACAAATTCCCTGAGATAATTACTTTAATTATGATGGCTAAATTCTATCGAAATCTCCAGACAGAAATGAACAAAAGCCCAGGGATGAGAGAGGCAAAACTAAGCCTGATCAAAAAATATCCTCATCCTTATTGTTGGTCGTCTTTTATCCTGATTGGGGCTGCCAATTAAGCAGCCGATAAGAACTATAGCTCCCATTCTTGATAGCAATGAAGGCGCACTCATGCCCGTCGCTTAAATTCACTAAACAGGAGGATTCAGATATGGTCATGAATCAAGAAGCCTTGAATTATCTGGCTCTACCGAACCTGTCATGTAAAACTATCAACAACTCATGCTTGTAAAGTTTATATACTAAGGCTTTGAGTTTTTGTCAGATTGATATTTATCAACTTTAGAGCATTGCTGTGCAGAGAGGGAGCTTGAGGAATTTTC
>NZ_JBHFLL010000069.1:0-6297 GCF_041928595.1 Microcystis sp. BLCC-F209 | reverse complement strand
AATTGAGTTGAGAAGTTTGCTATTTCGATCTTCCAACTCCCCACCATACCCCACTACCCCACACCCCACACCCCACACCCCAATTCATAATTCATAATTCATAATTCATAATTTCCACCTCCCCCCACTACCCCACACCCCACACCCCACACCCCAATTCATAATTCATAATTCATAATTTCCACCTCCCCCCACTACCCCACTACCCTACACCCCACTACCCCACACCCCACACCCCACTTTCCTATATTTTTAAAACAGGATTTAGTATTACTCCTCAAAGGCGGCTTTTTGCTGACGGACTAAATCGACACCACGGGAAGTTCCCAGACGGGTGGCCCCGGCCCGGATAAGAGCGATCGCTTGTTCTAGGGTGCGAATTCCGCCGGATGCTTTAATTCCTACCCGGCCTTTGCTAATTTCCTTGAGAAACTTGACATCGCTAACCGTTGCACCCCCAAACCAGCCGGTACTGGTTTTTAGATAACTGACTCCTGCATCCATGCAAATCTCCGCCGCTAAACGTTTCTCGGTGTCCGTCAGTTGCGAGGTTTCCAGAATCGCTTTTACCGTCTGGCCAGTTTCCTGACAAATACTAGCAATTTCTTGGAATAATTCCTCGGATTTCCCATCTTTCAGCCAACCGAGATTAATAACCACATCTAACTCCTTAGCGCCATTATCTAAGGCTTCTAAAGCCTCATAACGTTTAACTGCGGAGGTAGTGGCCCCTGCGGGAAAACCAATCACGGTAGAAACTAAAGTTTTTTTGCCGTGGAGTAACTGCACAGCTTGCTTAACGGCGGCGGGATAAACGCAGACGGTGGGAAAACGATATTGATCAGCCTGTTGACAGTAAGCCTCTAATTGTTCACTGGTGGCGGTGGGGATGAGGAGAGAATGGTCGATATATTGTGCTAAATCTAGATCAGAATCGGTGATAGCCATTATCTAAGCCTCAATATAGTCAATCGATCGCTATTTTCTCATTTTATGGAATTCACACAATAAAGTCATCTCTCGCTAACCTAGAAATTCCGAGACTAGCAAAGATCCAGTAACCTAGGAAGAAACCGTCACAAGTGAAGACTAGGAGAAAATAGACCTATGTTAGAAGCGTATCACCGCCACGTTGCCGACCGAGCGAAATTAGGTATCCCTCCCCTTCCCCTCAATGCTCAACAAACGGCGGAATTATGCGAAATGCTCAAAAATCCGTCCGAAGAACTCAAGGGAGAATTGCTGACCCTGCTGCGTGACCGTGTTCCCCCCGGAGTTGATGAAGCGGCCTACGTTAAAGCGGGATTTTTAACAGGAATTGCCAAAGGTGAAATAAAATCTAGCGTTATCTCCCCCCAGGGTGCGGTTAGCTTACTGGGAACCATGGTCGGTGGTTATAACGTTCATTCTCTGATTGAAATACTGAAATCCAGAGATATTAATATCGCCGCCGCCGCTGCCAGTGCTTTAAGTAAAACCCTGCTGGTATTCGACGCATTTAACGAGGTTTTGGAATTATCCGACACCAATCCCTATGCTAAACAGGTTATCGATGCTTGGGCCAATGGCGCTTGGTTTATCGCTAAACCGAAACTTGCTAAAGAAATTACCGTCACCGTCTTCAAAGTCCCGGGAGAAACCAATACAGATGACCTATCTCCCGCTCCCCATGCCACCACCCGGCCCGATATTCCCCTTCATGCTTTGGTAATGTTAGAAACCCGTCAACCGGGGTCTTTAGAAACCATTGCCGAATTGAAAAAATTAGGCCATCCGGTCGCCTATGTGGGGGATGTGGTTGGGACTGGTTCCAGCCGAAAATCGGCAATTAACTCGGTTCTCTGGCATATTGGCGATGATATTCCCTTTGTACCTAATAAACGTGCTGGTGGCTATATTTTAGGCAGTAAAATCGCCCCTATCTTCTTTAATACTGCTGAAGATTCCGGTGCTTTACCGCTTGAATGCGATGTTAGCCAAATGAACACGGGGGATGTGATTAAAATCTATCCCTACGAAGGCAAAATCACCAACGAAGCGGGCGCAACTATTAGCACCTTTAGCCTCAAACCTGAGACAATTCTGGATGAAGTGCGGGCCGGCGGTCGTATTCCCCTCTTAATCGGTCGCAGTCTCACCGATAAAACCCGTCACGCCTTGGGACTTGAGGCTAGTACCCTATTTACCCGTCCCACTATGCCTAATGACACGGGTAAAGGTTACACCCTAGCGCAAAAAATGGTCGGCAAAGCTTGCGGTTTACCCGGGGTGCGGCCGGGTACTTCCTGTGACCCAATTATGACTACGGTAGGGTCTCAGGATACCACCGGCCCGATGACCAGAGACGAGTTAAAAGAGTTAGCCTGTTTAGGTTTTAGCGCCGATTTAGTCATGCAGAGTTTCTGTCACACGGCAGCCTATCCCAAACCGGTTGATATTCAAACTCATCACCAATTACCGGACTTTTTCTCTACCCGGGGTGGGGTGGCTTTACGTCCGGGAGATGGCATTATTCACTCCTGGTTAAATCGGATGTTATTGCCGGATACGGTGGGGACTGGCGGCGATTCTCATACTCGTTTTCCCCTGGGAATTTCCTTTCCTGCGGGGTCGGGTTTAGTGGCATTTGCCGCCGCTTTGGGAGTAATGCCTTTGGATATGCCAGAATCGGTTTTAGTGCGTTTTACGGGGGAATTACAACCAGGTGTAACTCTGCGCGATATTGTTAATGCTATTCCCTACGTCGCCATCCAAGAAGGCAAATTAACCGTGGAAAAACAGAACAAAAAAAATGTTTTTAACGGTCGCATTATGGAGATGGAAGGGCTGCCGGATTTGAAATTAGAACAGGCTTTTGAGTTAACCGATGCCACGGCGGAACGTTCCTGTGCTGGTTGTACGATTAAGTTAAGTACCGAGACAGTGGCGGAATATTTACGCTCTAATGTGGCCCTGTTAAAAAATATGGCGGCCCGGGGTTATAGTGATGCCAAAACTATCCTACGTCGGGTAGCAAAAATGGAACAATGGTTAGCTAATCCTGTTCTGATGGAGGCGGATAAGGATGCCGAATATGCGGATATTATCACCGTCAACTTAAACGAGATTAAAGAACCAATTGTTGCTGCACCCAATGACCCCGATAATATCAAGTTAATGTCGGAATGCGCTGGGGATACAATTGATGAGGTGTTCATCGGTTCTTGTATGACTAATATTGGTCATTATCGCGCCGCCGCTAAGATATTAGAAGGTGCAGGAGTTGCTAAGGCTAAACTGTGGATTTGTCCCCCCACCCGCATGGATGAAAAACAATTGCGCGAGGAGGGAATGTACGGCATTTTTGCCGCTTCTGGGGCGCGTACCGAGATGCCTGGATGTTCCCTTTGTATGGGTAATCAAGCGCGGGTTGAAGACAGAGCGACGGTATTTTCTACCTCGACTCGTAACTTCAATAATCGCATGGGAAAAGATGCGCGAGTCTATCTCGGTTCCGCCGAATTAGCGGCAGTTTGTGCGCTGCTAGGACGCATTCCCACCGTTGAGGAATACCTCGCAATTGTCACCGAGAAAATTAATCCTTTTGCCAGCAATTTATACCGCTATTTGAACTTTAATGAAATCGCTGGTTTTGAGGATGAAGGCCGGGTAATTCCCCTAGAAGATTTACCTAAGATTGAGGATATCTTAGGGATTCCTTCTGGTGTTTTGAGTTAGTATGAAGTTGAGGGTGAGCTATGAAAAGCTCACCTTTTGTTCAGAAAATAAAGAGGTAAAATTTATGGGGATGCCCTGTGAAGTGAATAGTATTTTAAAGTTAAAACCATCTCAAGGTTATCCAGAAAGTTTGGAATTATCTAAACAGTATCAAGGGAGCAAAGAAGATTATAGAATTATTCCTGTTGATGTTCCCATTCCTTTGGTAAATGAACATTGGGTCGCCTACGCAGATGTTATCATTGAAAAATTAGTTTGGGAAAATCGTCAAACAACAGTTTTATTTAGAATTGATAGGATTTATCCAGTCCCTTTTATTGTCAAAGAAACTTGAAATTAGATGAAGGATCAACAACGAATAATTATTGCAAGAATTATTAAGTAGGTAGGCACAATTATTTGTAGGATGGGTTAGCGGTAGCGTAACCCATGCGGGCGTTGGGTTTCATGCTTCAACCCAACCTACGTTCATTTTATATTTAATT
Source organism: Microcystis sp. BLCC-F209 (assembly GCF_041928595.1). Taxonomy (NCBI): domain Bacteria; kingdom Bacillati; phylum Cyanobacteriota; class Cyanophyceae; order Chroococcales; family Microcystaceae; genus Microcystis; species Microcystis sp. BLCC-F209. Next base: position 2,095 of record NZ_JBHFLL010000069.1, on the reverse strand, counting down.
CCACCCACCTACTTAAGTATGAATTTGATTATTTTCTCAGAAAATTCAAGCCTTGGGAAAAGCTCATATTTTTGTTATACTTAATAGTAGCGATTGTGACAGGTTTAGGGGATGCAAGTTCATTTTTTACAGGAGAGAATAGTCCTATACCTAGGGAATGGAAATTATTAAAAAGTCCTCAAATAGTTACGATTATATCTATTATTATCTTAGGAATTCCTGTTCTACTCTCTCAAACACAGACTGGACAAGATACTGTTGAACTTTTAGAAACAATTCGCTTAAACATTGTGCCAGCAATCAGTAGTTCTTTAGAAGAATTATCTGTTAATATAAAACAAAAATTTAATCTAAAAGGCAATATCAGAGTATCCTTGTGGATACCAGTGAGACAAAAGTTATTTACTTGGAATCTCCAAATGGTATGTAAAACTAGCAATGTATCTGATAGGGAACTAGAGGCACTTGATAACAGTAGGGTTAAGACCTAAACCACAGAGGAAACTATTATGTCTGAGTCACTAAAACAACAGAGACAAGCACCTAGTTTAAAGTTAATTGAAATATTAGAAGATGGTAGTGCCAAAACTTTTATCTACGAAGATCCCGAAAAAAAGAGCAAATCCAGCTTTATTGCTCGAATAAAGGCTAAAATACAACAAAAATTCCGACCATCAGCTAATTAGTTCTTATGTATTTGCCAGATCATTTGTACACAAGGGGGTTATCTACCCCCTGATTTGTTTTTATAGTCATGACCGATTAGTTTGATACATTCTAGATACATGAAGCTCTTATCCTGTCTAGTATTAATATTCTCAATCTTAATTGAAATCGCTGGTTTTGAGGATGAAGGCCGGGTAATTCCCCTAGAAGATTTACCTAAGATTGAGGATATCTTAGGGATTCCTTCTGGTGTTTTGAGTTAGTTGACCGGTTATGGGTCATTTCGATCGAGGCGAAAGATTTCTTTTGATTTCGATCAAGATGACCCCTCTAACGATCGAATTTTCGACAATTATAGGATTTTTTTCGATATACGGAATGACAACTCGATAAAATAAAAATATGAAATTCGAGTGGGATCGACAAAAGAACCGAGCGAATATCATCAAGCACGATCTAGACTTCGCGGACGCGCAGCGGATATTTGAACATCCCATTCGAGTTTCCCTTGACGAACGAGAAAATTATGGCGAAGATCGATTGATAGGAATCGGTACGCTCGATGGCCGAGTGGTAGTTGTCGTTTTTACAGAACCGAGTAGAGATACAATTCGTATTATTTCACTTCGTAAAGCTTTACCCTATGAACGAAAACGATATGAACAATACCTCCGAGACGAATTGGGAGAAAGTTGACGCTCTTACGGAAGAGGAAATCGACACATCCGATATTCCGCCCTTAACCGAGGAGTTTTTTAGTAAATCGCAGTGGTGGAAACCTGTAGAGAAAGTAAATGTTCTTGTTCAAGTAGATCCCGAAACCCTAGCTTGGTTTCAATCACAGGGCGAGGATTGTGAACAAAAAATGTCCGCCGCTTTACGGATTTATGCGGAGGCTCACAAAGTATAGTCAAGTTTAGTTCGGGTACAAGCCACACAATAAAAAAGTTCGCTATCATTTTGAGCGGGATGAAAAGCCACACAATCTCATTTACCAATAAATCGCCTTAAATGAAATGATAAAAGTGAGTACGAAAAATTATGATTATAGATGTACCGACTGGAGATGATTTTAAATCCGCTGGCATTGATTTTTTAAATCTGGCTTGGGATACGCTGATAAGTTTATCTACAAAACTTAAGGATGCGGAATATTTTTATAATGTGTATTATAGCGATGAGAATGAAGAAGTAATCGATCAATTGTCATCTGAGCAATATTGGAAACAAGCACAACGTCCATTGAGTACAGCCCTTTCCCTTATTCAACAAGGAACCGAATTTCGGTTCTTCGGTTTGTCTTATGCAATGGACGGGGTTATAAGGGATGAAACCCTTATAGAAACAGACATTACTGCGATTTTTGTCAATTGTTTGCGATCTGGAGCGAACTAATCAATTAAATCTCTTGCCAGATAAGGATTTAGTC
>NZ_JBHFLL010000068.1:0-3764 GCF_041928595.1 Microcystis sp. BLCC-F209 | reverse complement strand
TCTTAGGTTTGGTGGGCAAAATGTATTCTAAGATACATTCTTCCTAGCGAGCGAGTGGAAGGAACCACAAAGACACAAAGGACACAAAGATTGATCGATCCTATATAAGTTAAACTTATCACACAGAACCTAGAAGAGCCGGTGGGTTCAATAGAAGTTTCCTACTGTCTTTTCACTGATTACTGATTACTGTTTACCGATCACAGCAAAAGGCTGACGGCTTAGATGTGTAATTAATTTTGCTTAGGTACTGAGAGCAATTTGCAGATCGCACAAGTACAACTACTAGGGTTGAAGTGCTTATGCAGTAAGCTTTTCGTTGATTGCATGGGATGATCCGTCTCGGAAAGGGCTGTAATAGCTGTGATCAAAATCACTCATCGGATCAGATCTAAATCACAATCTCGAAGATTTTCTTGGTCTATCCTGTATTTAGTGATACAGTTAATTAGGTCAAAATATTCCTGATCGGGATTTTTCTAGGGGAATTGTGAAGGAAGTAGGTAGTAGCAAATTTTCACTGGTTTCCGAAAACCCCTTTCGGCTTGATTGACCGATGGTTTAATAAATCTCTGCGACTGCAATAAATGTCAAGTGTCTAAGAAGTATATAAAATGGGAATTGGGACGGGTTAAGACCATGCGTTTTTATTTAGAGTACATCAATCACTTAGGTAGTTTACAGAAAAAATCCCCTAGGTTGGTGAGCCTGTCGAACCAGTTGGTGAGCCTGCCGAACCAGAGTCCTTTGCAAGCGGGTTTCACGATTACAGAAGTTTTACTGGCGGGTTTGATCATGCTGATTGCCGTCTTGGTGTCGGGAATTGGCTTGATTAACCTGCTCAGAAGTAACTATCGAGCTAATGCCGATAGTGAAATCCAAAATAATCTTAATCGTACTCTAGAGTTTGTTTCAGATGACGTGAGACGAGCAAGAATTATCGCTGATACTGACGTTGGGATCAACAGCACTCAAGTCCCCATAGGAGCGCGAGCGGTTCTAGCTTTTCAAATTCCTGATCCCGGCGATCCACGTCTGCTGCTCCCCAACCAGATCGTTTACTATACCAAAGACCCTGAAAATAGTTTGACCGGTCCGCGGGTCTTGTGGCGCTATGGTCCGAACTTGGACGAAAATGGCAACTACGATATTAATTCCGATTGGATACCTTCCCCCGTCACCGATATGTTGGCGGCTGCTAGTAACCCCAATTGTCCTGAGGATTTTAACCTAATCGCCGCCGATCCTAACGCTGTGGACGGTTTTTATGCCTGTGTTCACGAGGATGGTAATCAAGTGATTTTGAATGCCGAGGCTCAGGTAGAGATGACCACTGGAGATGAAGCTAACTATTCTGTCAGCACCAGAGTTTTCCCCAGAGCGGCTTGTGAAATATTTTGTCTCGCAGGCGGCCCTGATGATGGTGGTCCCCCTGATGGTGGTGGTCCCCCTGATGGTCCCCCTGATGGTCCCCCTGATGGTGGTGGTCCCTCTTTTGAGCTGCCGGTTGAAGGTGGGGACACTGATAAGGCAGTTGTACCCATCCTTACCGTGGCAGCAAATGTTAAAGCTGAAGTTATTCAAGGAAATTGTTCCTTCTGTTCTGTTACTACAGGTACCCAAGCGGATCGTTGGCTTGATAGAGGAGGCCCTGCTATTGGACAAGGGATAACTGTTCCGGCAAATGCTGGAGATAGCATTAGGATTGATGTGGATGAGGGGATGTCTAATTTCGATTGGGATGATATTGATCTGGATCAAAACGTAGAGGTATATACCTCTGATAGCACCACTTTACCTGAAAACATCAACAGTCTTAATAATAACCAAGTTTTATTAGTGTTTACGAGTCCGACAAACTCCTATCAGGTTTTAGTAACTATTACCCCTCGCTAAACTTATGGCCATAAGCTGTAACCTTGATGTTATCCTGGTTAGTTAACCCTATTCCTTCTCGGAAATCATGGCCAAATCCCCTTAACTGGCTCCCAACCTAAAAAATCTAACTTAAACAGCGAATTGCCTCTAATAAACCCCTGGCTTTGTTGAGGGTTTCTTCATACTCTTTCTCCGGCTCAGAATCGGCTACTAACCCGGCTCCCGCTTGCACGGAAACCAGATAATTTTGATTACCTTGGGGACGAACAATCATAGTGCGAATCGTGATGGCACTATTTAACTGTCCCTCAAAATCGTAGTAACCATAAACCCCTGAATAGGGACCGCGACGACAGGGTTCTAATTCATGAATAATTTCCATGGCGCGAATTTTCGGGGCCCCACTGACGGTTCCGGCGGGAAAACAAGCTTTTAATAAATCCCAAGCAGTTTTATCGGTTGCTAAATCCCCCACCACATTACTAACAATGTGCATAACGTGGGAATAACGTTCAATGATCATTAATTCATCCACTTTGACCGTACCTTGATCGCAGACCCGGCCTAGATCATTTCTCCCCAAATCCACTAACATAATATGCTCGGCAATTTCTTTGGGATCTTGCAATAAATCCGTTGCTAAAGCCTGATCTTCACTCAAGTTTTGTCCCCGGCGACGGGTGCCAGCAATTGGTCTGACCGTAGCCTTTATTTTACCTAATTCATCCCGTTCTGCCTTAACCATCACTTCAGGACTAGAGCCAATAATCTGCCAATCCTTAAAGTTATAAAAAGCCATGTAGGGAGAAGGATTAATCAGACGCAAGGAACGGTATAAATCGAAGGGATGACCCTGATAATTGGCATTTAAACGCTGGGAAATAACCACCTGAAAGATATCACCCGCTTTGATATAATCCTTGGCTTTTAGGACATTTTCACAGAATTTTTCCTGAGTTGTATTGCTTTCATAGACCAATTCTTTTCCCTGACCAACCGGTAATAATTCTAGGGTTTTGGCATTAGTTGGTAGGGGTAATCGTAACTTCAGAACTAACTGTGTCACTCGATCGCAGGCCGCTTGATAAGCAGCCGCTAAATCGGGATTTTTACCCCGGATATCGGCATAGGCGATCGCCCAAATTTTCCGTTTAACTTGATCGAAAATAATCAGATTATCCACCTGCATCCAAATACCATCTGGTAGATCGGCATCGGTAGCGGGATAAATAGGCACTCGCGGTTCGATCCAATTAATTAATTCATAACCCCAAAAACCAAATAAACCCCCTATTCCTGCGGGTAATTGCGGCAATTTAACCGGTACGATCGGGGCTAAACATTGGGTTAAAATCTCGAAAGGATCCCCCGAAAAAATCTCTTGAGAACCATCGCGAAAAGTTTGGGTGGTGGTGTTTCCCCGCGCTTCCAATACCCAGACGGGATCGCCGCCTAAAAAGCTGTAGCGTCCCAAGGTTTCGCCGCCTTCCACCGACTCTAATAAAAAATTGTAGGCTTGATCGGCACAAATTTTATACCAGGCCGAAACCGGCGTTTCTAGGTCAGCGATCCATTCTTGATAGACGGGAATAAAGTTACCTTGGCCGGCGAGTTGACGAAAGCGATCAAAGTCGGGGAAGATCATATTTTGATGGTTCAGGAAACGGAAGGAATTATGAATTATGAATTATAAATTATGAATTTTGACGGTGTGGGGGAGTGGGGGAATGGGGATGTGGGGAAGTGGGGGCTCTCCCAGCTTTGGTGGGTAAAATGTATTCTAAGATACATTTCTCAAGAGCGAGGGGGTGGAACGAACCACAAAGGCACAAAGGACACAAAGATCGATCGATCCTATGTCAATTAAACTTATCACACAGAACCTA
>NZ_JBHFLL010000067.1:0-15691 GCF_041928595.1 Microcystis sp. BLCC-F209 | reverse complement strand
AAAAGATATTTATCAGAAAAGTCATGATCAAGCTAGAGGTTTAAAGACTGATCGGGTTCCAATTATTTTTATTAATAAATATTTTACACAATTCATACCAGGTAAGCAAGAGGGCTACGCCACTACTACCCAATCATTACCATCCTGTGTTTGAGGAGGAGGAATCGGGAGAATCTATTGCACCAAATTAGCTGAAACAATCCACTACAATACCTCTTGTTTTATATAATAAAAACTACAGAGGACAGATAATTAACCTTAAACTAATACAAGTATATCAGAGGCAGAAATAGTGGGTTTAGAACTAAGAGTTACAATTTGAATGGCTGCTAGTGTACCTGTCCCGTCCCCATCAAAGAATAATCCTCCAGTGATTGTATTATAAATAAAGCGATTGCTGGCATTTAATGCAGTTGTTCCTAACACAAATTGAGCAGATGTAATCGCAACTCCTGCGGCTAAACCACCGCCAAAACCCGCAGCAGAGAGAGCAATTTTATCCCCCTGACTGGAGAGAAAATCAGTAATTGTGTCAATCCCTTCATTGCGGTTATTGAAGGTGAAGCGATCGCCACCCGCACCCCCTGTTAGGGTATCATTACCTAAGCCACCAATTAGAATATCATTGTCCAGAGTACCACTGAGAATATCATTGTCTGATGACCCGATAATGGGTAAGGGATTACCAATCTGATTATCACCGTTAAAGTCTTGTTTGAAATTGGTTTCTTGGTTGAAAGCTTGGGTTGAGTTTAAGTTCCAGCCTCCCTGGGAAGATTGCCAATTCCAATTGTTATCTAAATTCCATATATATAGAAGGTTTTGTGATGTATTCCTCAAGAGGACTTGGTTAATTCCATTAACGGTTTCTGCGGCTAAGATTTGCCAACCAGGGTAGGTATTTGTGGCAACATGAGTGACCCCATTTTTAATAGCAGTGGGGTTATTATTACCAATTTGGGTGTAAAGTTTATTAGTTGTGTCTTTGACTAATTTGGTGTTACCGAAGGCTTCGATTGGGGTGAAGGGTTGACCGATGAATCCATTAATAACAAAATTAGCAGCAGTTAAGGGAGTCTGTGAAGGGTTAGTATTGGAATCGTGAATGACATCAATAGTGTTACCAGCACTTAAGGTAAATCGGGTAACATCAATAAGCAGTTTATTCTGAGCGTCGAACGGACGGCTGAAAGTATTGAATACTTGAGCGGCTGAAGTGAATCCTAAACTCCCATCAATGATAATTTTCTCGGTAGCTATGTCAAAATCATCGATTCGATCTTGACCGTTATTAGCACCAAAGAAAAAGCTATCCTGTCCACTACCACCTTGTAGAGTATCATTACCTAAGCCGCCATTAATACTATCGCTTCCTTCTCCCCCTATCAGTCCATCATCACCAGATCCTCCTTTAATGGTATCGTCGCCTTTACCTCCATCGATGGTGACACTGACGGCACTGGAGTTGGTGAAGGTGTCGTTACCGTCGTTACCCAGCGCCATTTCTAGGCTACTGAGTCCGAGATCGAGGGTGATAGCTTGATTGGTGGTGACTATGGCAATATCTTGTCCTTCGCCACCCTTAATGACTGTATCTTGTGGGTCGATGTAGAGGATGTCGTTACCTGCGCCGCCAATCAGTTGATCTGGGCCTGTATCGCCGATAATCCAATCGTTACCGTTTCCACCTGTGAGGGTATCGTTGCCGTCGCCACCGGAGAGGAATACGCCTTCGCTTCCGGTGGTGTAGAAGGTGTCGTTACCGGTACTACCGATCGCAATTTGGACTTTAGTATCGAAGAGGTTGAGGGTGTGGTTGGCGGTGTCGTTGAAGATGGTGAGGGAGGTGGCGCTGTCGTTTTCGGCGATGATTTGGACACCGTTGGCGGTTTGGATGGTTTTGAAGCCGGTTTCGGTGACGAGGAAGGCGACATCAGCGATTTGTCCGATGGTTCCGTCGTTGCGGTTGAAGAGGGAACGGGTGCGGATGATGTTACCGTCTTGGATGGTTTCGGTGGGGAGTCCGTTGAGGTTAATACTGGTGATCCCGTGTTGGGTAAGGGTTTTCAGTTCGTTGGGTTGACTGATCCCGTCTTGGTTGAGGTCTTGCCAAACGAGAATTTGGTTAAATTGGTCATCGGCGGCGGATATTATGCCGTTTTTGGTGCTATCGAGGGTAGTTAAGGCTTCTATTCCTGATTTTGCGGTTCCGTTACCGTAGTTTTCGGAGAAGATTTCGGTGATATTATTAATGATTCCGTCACCGTTGAGGTCGATGGTGAGGATGCCGTCTTGAGGAGATACCCAGGCGGTGTTTTCGGCGTAGCCGTCTGCATCAATATCAAAACGAGTTGAGGAGTTTTCAAGACTAATTAGTTGCAGTCCATCATTGTTTAAATCGATAATTAGAGGATCTAATGATTTTGCGATATAGTTTATAGGCTTGAGAGCGGATTGAACAGTTTCTTTAACTACATCTGAAACCTCTTTACCTACAGCACCAGAAAACATTATTAATGCTGACCATGTGCTATTAGATGTTCCCCACGCTGATTTATTCCAACTGTCAGAATTTTTACTCCAGTCCTTAATATTAACATTCGGAAGATTGAGTGTCGAATCTAAGAAATCTGTCACATCATGTAGAGCAGTTCCTAGTAATAATCTACGACTGAAACCTGAGTACCAATTAAAACCATATTTTCTAATCCCTGTAACTCCTAGTCCTGGTAATTCTTCCGATAATTGATTTGTAGGAATACCTGTCACAAAGTGCATAAAAGCAACCGCTATTTTATGTCCTTCTCGCTGTTGATAGTCACGATAATGTTCTTTATAATAAGCTTTGTCGTCTTCAAAATTGGGGTCTTTCTTAAAGTCATCAATGGTTAATTGACGTGATGCTAATATTTTGTTAAAACCAGAATTATTCTCCCAGTTACTTAAAAAATTGTTGGCAAATAAAGCAAAGTCATTTTGAGTTAGCAATCCCTGATTTGTCTCGACAAAATTATTTATATTAGTTTCAATTTTTTCAAGAAGAGCAAGCTTGGTATTATCACCCATTAATGGGTCTTTAAATTTATCAAATATCTCTTTAATTTCATCCTTTGTTATGGGTTTATTCGGTTCTTTTATGATTATTTTGCTATCATCTTTTAAGGCTTGTGTAATTTCATCTCCCCATAAACCTATGACATTATTAATAGCACTATACCAAGATTGATAGCTACCATCTACATGAGCATCATAAAGCGTATTTATTGTTTTAACTAGATTCTTTGATTGCTCAAAATTAAGTCCGATATTTCTTTCTAGCCAACCGGGATCTTTGCTGTAAAAAAGCTCATAAAGATCGGTAGAATTTTCCTTGACGAATCCTTGAATATCAGTCTTAAAATTCTTATTAACTGTACTCGCAGCATTAGCGACTGATCCTATGGCAGTAGCCCAATCTTTATTATCAATTGCTTGAGCGGTATTATAAATATCTAAAGAGGTTTGACCAAGAGTAATAATGCCTTTTTGAAAGGCTGAACCACCTAAAATAGGCTTACCATCTTGACCTTTAAGTTGAAACTCCATTGCGGCAATATCAGCGACTCCTTTAGCTAAACTGACAAATGCTAGGGCATAATTACCTGATTTATAGGCATTATAAGTATTGTAAGTTGTGTTTACTCCTATTTGAATTTCCTGAATAGTTTGTAGCTGTCCCTCGCTAAATCCCCAGACACTAGCGAATTTCTGGCCACCTTCGATACCCTCGGCACCTTCGACGGGCATTTCCAATGCGAGGGCTTTGAGAGCAGTCATCGCAAATTGATACCTTGCCCCTTTCCAATCACCGTTATAAGCAGCTTGAATAGTTCTTGCTGTACCCGCAGCTAAAAATGCAATTTGTGCGCCAAATTGAGCAGGAGGAAAAACAAATCCTACAAGTCTTAAGACCGTTCCTGTAATTTCTTGGGTGCGAGCATAAGTCTCTAAAATGTCATTAACAAAGGCTTTCTTTCTGATTCTTCGTTCTTTAACTCGCCCCTCAATAATCTGACTTAAAAGCTGTTGAGACTGTCGCGCTAAATCATCGGATAAATCAACTGCACCTTGAGCATAGCCAATCTTATAAAGTATCTCTAAATTCTGCTGACTGAGTAACTCTTTTTCTTGAGTTAATACCCCTGTTTTCTGAATCTCCTCATAAAGAGCTTTACTCGCTCCCTCGATGTCGGTTTCTGCTTGTTTCAGAATGCCTAAATATTGCTGTTCTTCTTGATCTAATTTCGTAATTTCTGCATTCAGTTTATTATTCTGCTCAATTAAACCATCAACCGTTTTCAGTAAATTATCCTGAATCGTTGCGGCTTCTTTCCCCTGTAAAGCAGCATGAATATCTTGACGAGTTGCTGTTAATATGCTCTCCAATTCAGCGGGTAAGCTGGGCTGTTTTTGTTTCAGGGCATCTAAATCGGCTAAGATGCCAGCGAGTTGTCCTTTATAGTCAGCTTGGGTGATGATATTGGCAATCGGGTTAATCCCTAAGTCGGTGCGGAGGTTGTTAATCGCTTGCTGGAGTGCTTCTTCGGTGTTAAGTTGGTTTAATTGTTCAAGTTTGGTGACGGCAATTTGACGATCGCGTTGAATATCTAACCGTTGTTTTTCTAACTGGGCTGCCACCGCATCATCAATTAATTGACCGCGTTTTTGGGCGATTTCTTGTTCTAATTGTGCCTGCGCTAAGTTGAATTTTTCAACGGAAAGAACTTGTAATAAGGTTTGATTTGTCCAGTCTTTCAGTTGGGATAGGGCATCTATACGAAATTCAGCAACGGCGATTTCTTGTTTATGGGCCTCAATTGCTTCTTGAGAATTGCCGATACTTTGTTGAAGTTGGGCCAATTCTTGGGTGGCGAGGGTTTTTTGTCCTTCTAAGAGGGTAATTTGATTTTCAGCAGCTTGACGAAGGGCGGTAAATTGGCTGGCTTGTTGTTGCGCCTGTTGTTGCAGTTGCCGATATTGCTGCATTTCGGCATAGTATTTATCGGCTAAGATTAAATCTTCGGGTCGGGCAATTCCTCCTGAACAACCGCCACCTTTATCGTTGGCTAAATCTCGATAATCTTTGTAATAAAGTTCGGCGGCAGTAGCCATATTGTTGGCGTTGGCAACTTCCAGAAGTTGGGCGGCTTCTTTGCTTCCGGCATCATTTGCCTGTTTAAGAATAGTCAGCAGTTGGCTTTCAATGCCGTTTAATTCTTGGCGTTTAGTAGTGGCTTGGAGGGTGTAATTTTTTTCGAGTTCAGTGGCTTCTAGGAGTTTTTTCAGTCCCTGTTGTTTATCTTTGATGGCGGAGAGGTATTTGTCGTTTTGCAGCAAGAGAGAGGCTTGCAGGTCATCCATCACTGCGGTTAAAGCTTGGCTACTGGCTTCGGCTTGTTCGGCGAGTTTTTGGACTTCGGCGAGGGTTTTCCTGGTATCTGTGAGTTGTTTTTCGAGGGTACTGGTGTCTTTGTCGGGACTGGCGAGAGTCGCATCGAGGAGTTGATATTCGGTGAGGAGTACCTGTTCTTGGGTTGAGAGGAGGGTCTGTTTTTGGGTGAGAGTGGCTTGTTGGGCGGTGAGGACGGTTTGTTTTTGGGTGAGGAGTTGGATGGATTGGTCTAATTGGGCTTTTTTGGTGAGGTTTTCGTCGCCCCCATTATCAAGGGAGGTTGGGGGGATCAAATCCCGCTGGGTTTGCAGTTGAGTGATGAGGGTTTGGGTTTGGGTGAGTTCGTCAGCGAGGTAAGTGGTTTGTTGTGTCACCCAAGTTTTGGCGGCGGTGATGTCTTGTTGCAGAAGTTGGGTTTTGGTTTGCAGTTCGGCGCGTTTTTCTAGGACGCTGTTGAGGGCGGTTAGATAGTTGTCTTTACTGGTTTGGTATTCGCCGGTTTCTTTTTGGACGTTGGTAGTGGCGGTGGTTGCATCTTGGGTGGCTATTTCGAGTTGGGTTTGCAGGATGGGGAGGAGTTTTTCCCAGTCACTTATTTGGGCGATTTTGTCTTCGCTGAGTTTTCTTTCTGCTTCCAGTTGTTGCAGGAGGTGGATAAATTCGCTTTGGCTGAGGGCGGCATCATTGGCGACGGCTCTGGCTTTATTCCATTGGTCGAGGATGGTGGTGGTGGTATCTTTATTTAATGTATCGGTTGTGGCTCCTTTAAGGAGTTGGGCGGCGTGTTCTCGGAGGGCGGTCGCTTGTTTGGTGTAGGTGTCCCAGATAATCCAATCGTGGTCAACATGGGTGATAGCTTGTTGTTTGGTTTGTTTTCTTCCGTACCATTTCTTTTCTTGATAGCTACGCCATTCAATCCAAGTGGGTCCTTGTTTACGGCTTCTTTCCCAATAAAAAGCGGATTTTTCTTGATACCAGTCGGCTTGGGAGATGGAAGCGGCGGCTTGGGCTTGTTTTTGGCTGATGCTGTTTTTAAGTTGTTCTATTTGTTGTTGGGTTTGGGTTTGTTGGTCGCTAATTTGTTGTTGGAGAGTGGCGAGGGTGGTGGGGTTGTTGAGTTCGGGGAAGTATTTGTTAAGAAGTTCTTGGGCAGAAAGAGCTTGACTAAAGGTACTATTCCCTGTGTTTAAAAAGGTGCGAATAGTATTAGATGATGTCCATTGAAAACGGATGTCGATTTTACCATCATTATTAAAGTCGTTAACTTGTACTTGATCAGGTGAACCGTTGATTAGTGTAGTTGTAATGGGATCTAAATATTGGGTAAATGTGCCGTTTCCATTACTGATATAAAGTCGGTTTGTACCTGAAGATTTCCAATGGAAATAAGCATCTTGTTTTCCGTCTCCGTTAAAGTCTGCGATAAAAGCATTATCAGGTGAGCCATTAATAACCGTTGCGGTGATGGGGTCTAAATATTGGGTAAATGTGCCGTTTCCATTACTGATATAGAGTCGGTTTGTACCTGAAGATTTCCAATGGAAATAAGCATCTTGTTTTCCGTCTCCGTTAAAGTCTGCTATGAAAGTATTATCAGGTGAGCCATTGATTGCTAATGCACCAATCGGGTCTAAATATTGAGTAAAAGTGCCGTTTCCGTTGCTGAAATAAAGGCGATTTCTGCCTGATGCTTTCCAATAGAAATAAATATCTGTTTTCCCATCTCCGTTAAAATCCCCAGTGAATACATTGGTAGGAGATTCATTAATAGCAGTGGTTGAAATAGGGTTAACGTATTTGGTAAAAGTACCGTTACTATTGCCTAGATACAGTTCATTTATTCCCGATACATTCCAGTGATGATAAGTGTCATTAATTTGATCGTTATTGAAGTCACCAATCAGGTTGTTATCAGCTAATTTCTGAACAGTGGGAGTTTGATTAGTATTGTTTTGAGTTAGCTGATTGAATTGATATTCTGTTAAATAACTCTGTACCTTGTCTGGATTCTGTTGTGACTGTAGGGTTAGATATGCGGTTTCTAGGCGGAGGGTTTGGAGATCGGCGATCGTTTTACTTTCGATAATATTAGTTTGTTCCGTGACAACTTGAGGAACTGCTATAGAACTATCAATGGTTCTTTGTACCCCATTAGTTAATGTGCCATTATTTTTGTTGGCTGTTAAATCATTAACGGTGTTTCCTGTATTTTCTTCAAAGTTCCAATAACCGATTAATCCTTGTTCATTACCCGTTAATTTTTGACTGAGACTAGCCTGAATTTGGGATTGAGTTTTAGCCACATTCCAAACTCTTACTTCATCAATTTCACCCTTAAAATAACCAGAGTCAGCCGAATAACCAATACTAATCTTATCTTGCCAATTAAAATCTGATACAGTTCTTGATCCTGATGCAACTAATTGACCATCAACATAAATTTGTTGACCCCCTACTGATGCACCAAAAACATGAGCGACATGATGCCATTTTCCATCAGCTAAATTGAGTCCACTACTAGCAATTACTTCATTATTCCAGATCCGAACGACTATATTACCATTAGATAAATGAATACTGCGATCATGACCTCCTGACCCTGCTATAACAGAAAATAATCCGCCATTCAAGGATGTAGTTTTAAACCATAATTCATGGGTAACTTCTGTTTCTGGTTCATTTAAGTTCATTTGTATGGAATCATTTACACCATCAAAATAGAGAGCTTTTCCTTCAGGTCGTGTGATAGGATTAGAATTAGCTACTGTACGCTGAACTCCATTAGTTAATGTGCCATTATTTTTATTGGCTGTTAAGTCATTAACCGTATTTCCTGCACTTTCTTCAAAGTTCCAATATCCGACTAATCCTTGTTCGTTTCCTGTTAATTTTTGACTGAGATTAGCTTGTATTTCTGCTTGAGTTCTGGCAACGTTCCAGACACGAACATCATCTATTTGACCGTTAAAATACCAGTATCTCGGCTGTAAATCATCTCCTCGTTCTCCTATTTTTAAACTAACATTTGAGCTAATAGGTGTAATCGTTACATCTGTATTAACTCCTACTAAAACACCATTAACATATAATTTTAATGTTTTTTGGCTTCCATCAAAGGTTGCAGATACATGATACCATTGCTGAGAGTTAATAGTAATATTAGACTCAACGGCATTAAAATTGACACCATTGACAACAGTAGAACTTAATTTGTTAGTGTCTGTAACTCTCAAATTAAAACCACCAAAACCTGCTTGCCAATTATATTTTTCAATAATCGGATCAATTCGTCCTGTTGTATTGCGAAAAATCCACGCTTCTAATGTCCATTGATTAACTAGATTTAGGGAAGAACTATTAGGCACTTTTACAGAGTCATTGATTCCGTCAAAATATAATGCGTTACTAGGTTGATATTTAACTTGATTAGTATTCTCTACTGTACGCTGAACTCCATTGATTAACATCCCGTGATTGCTATTTGCAGTTAAATCATTGATGATGTGTCCTGATGTTTCTTCAAAGTTCCAATATCCGACTAATCCTTGTTCATTTCCTAATAGCTTTTGATTGAGATTAGCTTGTATTTCTGCTTGAGTTCTGGCAATGTTCCAAACTCTTACTTCATCCATTTCTCCTTTAAAATAATCCGAGTTTTTGTATTCTTGATTTCCAATGCGTAAATCATCTTCATTAGCATGAACATAAAAGTCTCCTATCGTTCCTGTTCCATCGTATGTACTTACTAAATTTCCATCTCCATAAACTTTTATCAATCCCTTGTCATAGCTAACAGCAAGATGTGTCCATTTATCAACAGCGACGGTATAACCTGTATTCCACCAACCCCATCCTGGACTTGTATTTGCTAATGCTAAATAAATTTGATTATCACTACCTATGGAAACCATGTATTCACCTTCTCGACTAACAATTATGCCGTTGTTTCCTTTCGGTTGTGGTTTAATCCATGCTTCTATAGTGAAAGTGTTAGTCATTTCAAAGCTTGACTTTACTCCCATATTGATGTAATCATTTACACCATCAAAATAGAGTGCTTTTCCTTCAGGTCTTGTTATTGGATTAGAATTAGTTACCGTGCGCTGAACACCATTAATTAATGTACCATTATTTTTATTAGCTGTTAAATCATTAACCGTGTTTCCTGTAGCTTCCTCAAAGTTCCAATAACCGACTAATCCTTGTTCGTTTCCTGATAACTTTTGATTGATATTAGCTTGAATTTCTGCTTGAGCTTTAACAGTGTTCCAGATTCTTACTTCATCAATTTGTCCTTTAAAATATTGTGAATTTGCAGCTTGTCTGTAGCCAATACGAAACTCGTCTTGACTAGCAAAAACATCTCCAATTGTTCCAGTTCCATCATAGGTATGAACTAGAGAACCATTAGCATAAGTTTTAATTAAACCTTTATCATAACTAACAGCTATATGTGTCCATTTATCTATCGAGATAGTATAACCTGTGTTAATCCAATTCCATCCTGGATTTGAGTTAGCAAATGCCCATCGAATTGTTCCATCACTCCAAACAGCGATTTCATATTCTCCTTCTCGGTTAACAATAATTCCGCCATCTGCTTGAATTTGTTTCTGAGGATTAATCCAAGCTTCTATAGTTAGAGTATTAGTAACTTCTAAACTCGGATTTGTCCCTGCATTAATGTAATCATTAACTCCATCAAAATAGAGTGTTTTTCCTTCTGGTCGTGTAATTAGATTAGTATTCGCTACTGTGCGCTGAACTCCATTCGTTAATGTGCCATTATTCTTATTAGCTGTTAAATCATTGACGGTGTTTCCTGTAGCTTCTTCAAAGTTCCAATAACCGAGTAATCCTTGTTCTTTACCTGTCAGGTTGCGATTATAATAAGTCTGGATTTGAGCTTGTGTTTTAGCCACATTCCAAACTCGGACTTCATCAATTTCTCCTTTAAAGTAACCAGAATCAGCCGAATAACCAACAACTATTTTATCCTGTCCACCAAAATCTGATATAGTTCTTGATCCTGATGCGACTAATTGACCATCAACATAAATCTGTTGACCTCCTACCGATGCACCAAAAACATGAGCGACATGATGCCATTTTCCATCAGCTAAATTGAGTCCACTACTAGCAATTACTTCATTATTCCAGATCCGAACGACTATATTACCATTGGAGAGATAAATATGGCGATCATGTCCTCCTGAACCTAAATTACCTGCGACAACAGAAAATAATCCCCCATTCAAGGATGTAGTTTTAAACCATAATTCATGGGTAACTTCTGTTTCTGGTTCATTCAAATTAATTTGTATATAATCATTTACACCATCAAAAAATAAAGCACGATTAGGTTGTTCAAATGTTTCTCGAATAGCAGTTAAAGGTGCTTCTTGTGCTTTGACAATGCTATTCTGTTTCTGCTCAATATACTTCTGTAAATTCGTTTCTATCCCTTGTTCTTGTTGATCATTAGTCAAATCAATCTGAACCACTAAATCTTGAGATTTATTAGTTAGTTCTTGATTTAGATTATTAATTAAAAAAGGACGGTTATTGCCAATCAAACCCTCAACAGAAGAACCCGTTGCTAATTGACTATAAGCTTGAGATAAAGGCGTAAAAACCTCATTTTGAAACCGCTTTAACGTCGCCTCATCAATAATCCCACCAGATTGAGTAAAAATTTCATTATACTTTTGTAAATAGCTCTTGACAAAACCTATATTTACCCCTTGCAAGAGAGAAGCTAACTGATTATTGCTTAACAAATCACTCAGAGACTTTAAAGCATCAAAAGCATTAGCATTAGCATCTTTAATCGTCTGAATAACGCCATTTCTTTGATCATATAAAGGTTTCAGATTAATCTCAACTAATCCTTGACGACTATCTTCCCAGTCAATATCATTCCAACCATTTGCCCGACCCAAAGAAACAACAAATGTTTCTCCCCCTGCATTATTAGGTTCACCCGGTATCCATTGCCATGATTCATACTGATAAGGCTCTCCACTATACCAATACCAAGGACCATTATGATTATGATGATCGTATAATCCAATCCAGAAATTTGTACCGAAATTATCTGTAATCCAAAACTGTTCTTGAATATCATTAACGGTAACTAAATTTCCTCCAAGAGATACTGCCCAATCTTTCGCCCAATAGGATCTTGTCCAACCAGATAAAAAATATAAATTACCCGTTTCTGGACGAGTTTTCGGATTATACGCCGCTACTCTTGACTTAGCAGAATTAATTTGACCATCAACATTAGCTAAATTATTATAAGTACCCGATAAAGCTGAATAATTACCAAAGAAGCGCGTAAAAGAATCCCGAAGACTGGTTAACAGTGCATATTGTTTTTCATACTTAGTCAAATCTGAATAATGCTGCCCCAACTTCGCCAAATCCTGATACTCTTGTAACTGCTTCTTCGCCAAAAACAACGCATCCGTCACAAAATCAACACTATCCGCCAAAGCATCCCGCCGCCTTACCGTTGACTCCCGAATCTGTAACGCCTCATCCAGCTGAATCTCATTTAGATAATAATCCCCATAAGGAGTCGCCAAATTCTCATCAATATAACTCGTCAAACTATCAAACCCCTGAGACGTAGCTTGAGAGCCATTCCAAACCTTAATCGTGAGATTATGATTATCCTCTAAATTATCCACCCAAACAGTCGTTAAACCCTTCAACTGGTTAGCCAATTGACTGTTTAAACTCACATAACCCTCAATATTATTATTCCCTAAAGCCACCTTAACCGATGCTTCATGGTCCGCAGAAGTCCCCTTTCTCGTCTCCAACTCCTGCTTAAACTCCAACTCACCCGCTAACACCGTTTTCTGATAATCTTGTACCTCTCCCACAATTTTCTGCTTCTCTAAAATCGCCTTTTCCAACGCCGCAATCTGAGTTTTCCAACGCCGCAATCTGAGAATTAGACCCATTTCCACTCTTCAAAGCCGTTAAATCAGCCTGAAGCGCACCAATTTTTTGCTTAAGACTATCAACCGTATCCTGCAAAAACTTAGACGAATAATCCTGAGTCTTGAGAAAAGCATAATCCGTCAGAAAATCCCCCAGCGCCTTATCCGCAACTGTCACAGCTTGCTTATTCCCTTCCCAAGCCGTTTTAACATCCACTAAAGCCTGATTTTTCTTCTCTAAATCCTCAACTTGCTTGGGAATAATATTACTCTCAAGTCCCTGTAACTCCTGATTTGAGTCATCAATTTGGAAAATAACACCCGCCAACTCCTGATTATACTTAGTCGTCGCAATTGACAGTAAATTCTGTTGTTCCTGAATCTGAATCAGATAACCATTAATCTCCTTCTGAATCCCATCTTTTATACCCGCATTAGTTTCAGCCTTCAGACGAGTATAAGCATTATCAATATTCTTCTGAATATCCTTCTGTTTTTGCTCATTTTGTGTTTTAGATTGAGTAAAGCTAGAGGTTAAAGCCGTCTTTTTATTTGCTAGATTCTGCAAAATGTCAGTTAAAGACTTCCGCTTACTGAGACTACCTTCAAAGATTTCCTTCGCAAAGGAATAATCATCATTAGCTAACCTTAACTGTTCCTCCGTCGTGTCTAATTTAACCTTGGCTTTGTCCAATTCGCTGCTGAGAATTTCATACTGCTTCAACGCTGTGGGAATCGGTAACGTTAACTTCTCCAGTTTTGTCGGTTGAATATCCGTATTATTAAAGACAAAATTATCATTATCAATGATCTTGACAATTGCCGTATTTTGTGTACCAATCGTCACCCCATTAGTCGGATTCGTCAAGGACAGGTTAAGGGTTTCCACCGCTTCAAACTGACTATCTTCCTTAATCGGAATCGTAATAATTTTAGGCGCACTATCCCCATGAGCAAACGTAACCTTAATGGGGGTATTATTATAATCTTCTGCGGTTGCTGTACCATTATTTAACGTAATCGTCCCACTCACTTCTGTATCACTTCCCCCCGTGCGAGTTACTGTTACTTGAGTTATAGTAGTTCCGTTTTCAGTAAGCGTATAAGTCGGCGCATTAAACGCTAAAACTCCAGGAATGGCTACATCATCATTAAGAATAGTTAAAGTCGCCTTATTTTGCGTTCCAATAATTGCGCCACCCGTCACATTAGTAATCGCTAAATTCAGGTTTTCTTCCAGTTCATAAGCCGTATCATTAATCAGAGGAACCGTCACCGTTTTGCTGGTTTCTCCCGCTGCAAAATTAACCACAATAGGAGTATTTTTGTAATCATTGACAGATGTAGCCGTACCATCAGTAGGAGTCACGGTGACACTAACCGCACCCTCAAAGTTATTTGTCCGGTTTATGGTAATCGCCTTAACTACCGTTCCATCTTCTTTCACTACATAGTTATTATCGCTAAAAGAAAATGTCCCCGGCTCAATAATATTAGTAACATTAACCGTTAACTGTTTCTCATAAAATTGTCCATCTTGATCAGTTGTTCTGACACGAATACTGTAGCTTGTCTTCGCTTCATAGTCAAAAACACTATTACTTTTTAGCTGATTATTACTGATAGTAAAAAAGCTATTATCCGTATCACCAGCACCAGATACTAAACTATAAATAAACGTATCCCCTGGATCTGGATCAGTGCTGGTAAAATCACCAATTACAGTATTAACGGCTTGATTTTCAGCGATGTTATTATTAGAAAGAGTAATATTAGTTGCAGGTGTGGGGATAGAAGTAACTCTTAATGATATTCCACCAGTATTATCAGCATAGTAAGTATCATAGATAGAAAAATTAACATTACCATCTTTAGTCAAAACAAAAGTAGTATTTGTCGCATTAGCTAGAGCTATTGCCTCAGTTGCAAAAGTACCATTACTTATGGAAATATTAAATTCGCTACTACCGATAATATAAGCATTTGCCCAACTACCAGACCTGTTATTTACGAAATTAAAAGCATTGAATGCTCCACCTTGAGCCTTGCCAATATACTCAACCTTATAATCCCCTGCTTGGAAAAACTGAGCAACATTAGGATTGGAACGAGCATCAATGTTAATAATTTTAGTAAGCATAATTTATCACTCCAGAAAAAGTGAAAATATTTTATTAATTGAGGTTAAGTTAACTAACCGATATGGTCAATAGCCAATTTAAACTGACTTAAAGGCTGGTTTCCCTTCAGGCGCTCTCAGGGGTCTTGTGGCGATCGCATTTAAGTAAAATCTTGAGCGATCGCTTTTGCAACTTCGGGTTTAGCCAGTCGTTGCTGATCTATAGTTCACCAAGCTTCTGCTTGTTGCCTATATTATATACGGAAAGCTTATCTCTGAATTACTTCCTCACCATGAAAATTTTAGCGGGTGATGGCGAGGGGAATAATTTCCGCGTTAACCTTTCTCTTTCCACTAAAAACCCCACAGAAAACGGGTTTCTCCGAGACACCCGTTTTCTGTGGTTCTCAATTACTCCCTGATAATGACAATTTTAGCGGGTTGTTGCGAAGATGCGATCGCTAACGTCAAAGCTAGGCAGTTAAAGTATTTAACCAATTGATTAAATCTTCAACCGTAGAGAAATCGAATAAAGCTTCTCCTAATGCTTCTACATCATCAATACTTAACTCCATAATTTTAGTTTCCAATGAAGGATTAATCTCCCCTAACTTGCGTTTAATTTGACGAAGAATCAATGTCTTTTCCCGTTCAATACCTTGTTCAATACCTTGTTCGATACCTTGTTCAATACCTTGTTCGATACCTTGTTCAATACCTAGTTCAATACCTTGACGCATCCAACTGGTGGTAATTTGCATAACTCCCTCCTGTACGGGTTGACTAAATGTGCTAATTTCTTCTTGAAATTGTATCTCTTCGGCAGGATTTAGATTGAGATATGTATCAATAAATCCGAAAATTAATTGCATTTTCGCAGGATTTAACCTTAAAGTAATTAACAAGCGCAGACATTCCGCCTTAACTTTTGCTCGCTCTTTCTCGGCAATGTTCATCTTCGCCATCAAAGCTGAAGCAACCGGATTCGGTTGATTGAGAAAATCTCGCCAATTTAATCGATTTCACTGCACTACTTGATAGTTAAATTCTAAGACCTTAAAATCGGGAAAATCGACTACATATTGACTAATTGCTTCTCTTTTTGGCTTTGAATAAGAAAAAATTACAATCGGATAAATCGGTAAGACAAATTTCTCATGAAAGCGAGCAAAATAAGTAAACATTCGC
>NZ_JBHFLL010000066.1:0-1104 GCF_041928595.1 Microcystis sp. BLCC-F209 | reverse complement strand
TGATAAGGGGGGTGCCGATAGGCGGGGGGATCTACCCTTGATAAGGGGGGTGCCGATAGGCGGGGGGATCTACCCTTGATAAGGGGGGTTTGATCCCCCCTGCCCCCCTTGATAAGGGGGGTGCCGATAGGCGGGGGGATCCGACAATTTTTAACACCCACCTACTTAGTTACTTCGATCCTAACGCTTTTTGGGCGGGGATAACCCTTAAGATTCTAAAAGCTGCAGATTGATAAAAGTAAATTCTGTGGTGGATTTTTCGCCCCCGGCATCGATTGCGTTAATCACTTGACAGGAGGGTAAATAATAATTACCGATTTTTTCGTAGGTTTCCTTAAAGTCACGTTTTCCCTTTAATTCATCGGTTTTGGCATTGCGGAAAATGGCATTATAGCGAATAGAAATATAACCTTCTCCCGTATCGAGACTTTCCTCGGTATTAATAGTAAAAGCCATCGGTCCCATGACTCGACTGACTTGACAGATTTCCCGGCCGCGGACTTTATAATTAGACCCCATCGCATCGCCGGTGACAAGAATTTCTACCGCACCGGTGGGATCATCTTGCCCGAAATTAAACTGGTTTTTGCCGTGGGAAGCCTCAAAATTGCCTCTTTTGCGGTGAGTAACGATGTCGCGCATTTGATTATAGATACTTTCTTGCACTTTCTCGTCATCAATGCCCGTTACTTCCACACTATAATCGGCATTAACTTGAATTTTGCCCGTATGGACTTCCTCCCCTTGGGTGAGGATAATATCGGCAGTGTAACCGGGGAATCGTTCATCCCAAGTGTAACGGTTTTCGTAGGCGGAGCGGAAAATATCTCGGGCGTTCGTCGTGGCTACAGTCATAATCGCTTTACTTGTGTTGATAACTCCATTTATATCATTGTCGCTGATTTTTTCGGCTCTGGCCGAGATTTCTAGAAAACTAGATGAATTTGACAACTTAGGAAAAAGTCGGCTCTCCCAGCTTTGGTGGGTAAAATGTATTCTAAGATACATTTCTCAAGAGCGAGGGGGTGGAACGAACCACAAAGACACAAAGGACACAAAGATCGATCGATCCTATGTCAATTAAACTTATCACACAGAACCTAG
>NZ_JBHFLL010000065.1:0-3704 GCF_041928595.1 Microcystis sp. BLCC-F209 | reverse complement strand
TTTTTTTTGCAATAAAACTACACAAAAAAAAGATCATCGTTATGGGTGAAATTGACTGATTTGACCGTCCTAATTAGGAACACCTTCTAGGTGTGGCAAGGGTTTTAACTATTGCTGCCCAAAAAAGCACAGAATAACCCACTATGAAATTCTATCAAATCGCTGTAACCCTTGTAACATCGTTGTTAAATAAAAATCTTTCTCAATTAATTCTTAAGAATTTGTAAATATTGCGGAATGTTAATTTAAATATTCTCAATCTTTTGCAGTCAATAGATAATTTTTGCTTATCTTTGCCCCACATTGGGTTAGGAGTCAGGAGTCAGGAGTCAGGTTTTAGGTGTTGGAGTTTTAGGGTTTTGGGGTTTTAGTTCAATTTCCCCACTTCCCCACCTCCCCACTTCCCACACCCCACACCCCACACCCCACTGATCACTGAAAAAGCTCCGGCAATCGATCGCCTGAATAGATGGTCAGGGATTTAGGTTAGGGTAGTAAAAGATACAGATTACTCACCCTTGCAGACCAACAATTATGACGAACACCAGTAACCCGC
Organism: Microcystis sp. BLCC-F209; assembly: GCF_041928595.1. Taxonomy (NCBI): domain Bacteria; kingdom Bacillati; phylum Cyanobacteriota; class Cyanophyceae; order Chroococcales; family Microcystaceae; genus Microcystis; species Microcystis sp. BLCC-F209. The sequence continues at coordinate 3,148 of NZ_JBHFLL010000065.1, read as the reverse complement.
TGCTTGCCGGTCAAGGATTACCGGCTTTTGACCAAATCCAACCCGGCCTGATTGTCCCTGGCATAACGCAACTTTTGCAGGAACTGGCCAGAGAATTAACCGATCTAGAAGCGCAGATTGCCCCCACTTGGGAAAAATTAGTCGAACCCCTCACCCGGATCGAAGAACGTTTAAGCTGGAGTTGGGGGATTATCGGTCATCTGATGGGGGTAAAAAATAGCCCAGAATTGCGTCAAGCTTACGAAAGCGTACAACCGCAGGTGGTCGAGTTTATTAGCCGTTTAAGCCAAAGTAAACCCATTTATGAGGCATTTTTGTCCCTGCGCCAAGGAGAAAGCTGGGGGCAATTAGACGAGGCACAACAGCGCATTGTCGAAGCTTCCCTGCGGGATGCTCAATTGGCTGGGGTGGGATTGGTAGGGGAGAAAAAAGACAGATTTAACGCGATTCAACTGGAATTAGCGGAAATCACCACGAAATTTTCTAATAACATCCTCGATGCCACCAAAGCTTTTCAACTGAAACTAACAACCCCAGAAGATATCGCCGGTTTACCCCCTAGTCTCCTTAGTTTAGCCGCCCAAACCGCCCGGGGCCAAGGGGAAACTAACGCCAGCACCGAAACTGGCCCCTGGGTGATTACCCTCGATTTTCCCAGTTATTTCCCCTTTATGAAGTACAGCGATAATCGGGAATTGCGCGAAAAACTGTATAAGGCCTACGTTAGTCGGGCTGATCTGGGAGAATTGGATAATAATCCCTTAATCGATCGCATTTTGCAACTTCGTCAGGAACAGGCCCATCTTTTAGGTTATAGTACCTACGCCGAGGTCAGTCTTGCCAGGAAAATGGCCAATTCTGTGGATGAAATCGAGAAATTGCTTGACAATTTGCGCCAAGTCAGCTATGAAGCGGCAAAACAGGATTTAGAGGCCCTAAAAACTTTTGCCGGAACCGACGATCTCAAGCATTGGGATATAGCCTATTGGTCAGAAAAACAGCGTCAGGCCAAGTTTAACTTTAGTGCCGAGGAATTACGCCCCTATTTCCCCCTACCACGGGTTTTAGAAGGCATATTTAGCCTCGCTAAACGGATTTTTGGGGTAGAAATTATCGCTGCCGACGGTAAAGCACCTATCTGGCATCCCGATGTGCGTTATTTCCAGATTAACGACGAAAAGGGCGAAAAAATCGCCTATTTCTACCTCGATGCCTACAGTCGTCCCGCCGAAAAACGCGGCGGTGCTTGGATGGATGTCTGTATCGGTCGCGCCAAAACCGGCACCGAGGTGCGTTTACCTGTGGCTTATTTAATCTGCAATCAAACGCCTCCAGTGGACGGAAACCCCAGTTTAATGACCTTTGAGGAGGTAACTACCCTATTTCACGAATTTGGCCACGGTTTACAGCATATGTTAACCACTGTGGACTATTCCGGGGCTGCGGGTATTAATAACGTTGAGTGGGACGCGGTGGAATTGCCCAGTCAATTTATGGAAAATTGGTGTTATGATCGCCCTACTTTAATGAGTATGGCCAAACACTACCAAACCGGTGAAACTCTCCCCGAACATTACTATCAAAAACTGCTTCTAGCTAAGAATTATATGAGCGGTTCGGCTATGCTGCGTCAGCTACATTTGTCTTTAGTAGATTTGGAATTACACCATCGTTATCAACCGAATGGCGGCGAAACCCCTAAACAAGTTAGACAGCGTTTAGCGGCGACGACGACGATCATTCCTCCCCTACCAGAAGATGCTTTCTTGTGTTCTTTTGGACATATTTTCGCCGGCGGTTATGCGGCGGGTTACTATAGTTATAAATGGGCAGAAGTTCTCAGCGCCGATGCTTTTGCCGCTTTCGAGGAAGTGGGATTAGATAACGAAGAAGCAGTGAAAGCGATCGGTCGCCGTTTTCGCGATACTGTCTTAGCTATGGGGGGAAGTTCCCATCCTATGAATGTTTTTAAAGCTTTCCGCGGTCGCGAACCTAGTACCGAGCCTCTCCTCCGTCATAGCGGCTTATAAAAGTAGGGTGTGTTAGCGTAGCGTAACGCACCAAACACTTTTCTTTGTGGTGCGTTACGGCAATATTTAGCTCTTGATTTTTTCCCTAAAAACAAGGGATTGTCTGACGCACCCTACTTGAATATATGGTGATAAGTAGGTAGGAGTTAAAAGTTGTCAGATCCCCCCGCCTATCGGCACCCCCCTTATCAAGGGGGGCAGGGGGGATCGAACCTAAAATCCATTTTTAATTTAATTATAACCAGCTACTTAGCATATCAGGAAAAAAGTTAACTAACAGTAGGAAACTGTAATGAGTATCGCATTTTTTCAAGATCTGATCGAATCGGTAGAGAGTCTATCCATTGAAGACCAAGATTATTTGTTTGAGCTAATTCGTAAAAGACGTATTGAGAAACGCCGGGAGGAGATGGCTAAAAATGGCGAAGAAACCTTAAAATCTTTAGCAATGGGAACAGCAAAAAAAGGCAGTGCTGAAGAGATAATGGCTTATTTGTTAGAGGATGAAGAATGAAATTAGTTGCTGACAAAAGCTTTAAAAGAGCTTTTCAACGCTTAATCAGCAAAAATCCTCAACTACAAAGCAAGATATCAGAGGTTCTACATTTGTTAGCAGATAACCCTTTCACCCCTTCTTTAAAATCTCATAAGCTGACAGGTAGATTAGAAGGTTATTGGTCATGTTCTGTTAGTTATGATTGCCGTATTATTTTTACTTTTCGTCAAGATACTGATTCAGGAGAAACTTTAATTGTTATAGTTGATATTGGCAAACACGATCAAGTTTACTAATTTATCTCTTGAATTTGTTCTTTCTTATCAATTGTATAATCATAGTCAGTCCAGTAGGGTGCGTTACGCTACGCTAACGCACCAAAAACCTTTCTTTGTGGTGCGTTACGGCAATATTTAGCTCTTGATTTTTTCCCTGAAAACAAGGGATTGCCTAATGCACCCTACTGGACTGCTTAACATTTTTGGTTCTTCGTTACTTGGTATGGTTCGATAGGGTAACATAAATCGACTCAATCCTTATCTGGCAATAGATTTAATTGATTAGTTCGCTCTAGATCGAAAACAGTTGACAAAAATCGCAGCAACGCCTGTCTCTATAAGGG
>NZ_JBHFLL010000064.1:0-1386 GCF_041928595.1 Microcystis sp. BLCC-F209 | reverse complement strand
GCTGGTATCGGTATGGAAGTAATGCACGAGCGCAACGCTCACAACTTCCCCTTAGACTTAGCTAGTGGTGAACAGGCTCCTGTAGCTCTGACTGCTCCTGCTATCAATGGTTAATTCCTAGTCTGAACGAAAAGGCACTCCCGCGAGGGGGTGCTTTTTTGTTGTTAGAATCATAATATTCAAGGAGAGATTTATTGGTTTGATTGATGATACAAAAAAGTACGAATTTATCAATAGGAGTATTAACCGATGCAACTCGAAGACTACTTTAATTTTTTGACTCCCAATGACATTCGCTTAAAAAACTCCCGCATTGGCATTGAAACTATCTTATATGAATACATTTACCGCGCCCGTACCCCTGAAGAAATCGGGCAAATTTATCCTACCCTTACCCTAGAACAAATCCATGCCACTATTCTCTATTACCTGCACGAAAAAGACCGAGTTAGTCAATATCTGGCAGAATGGCTAGAACATTGTCAAAAAGGAGAACAAGAACAGGATTTGAACCCTCCCGCTTTTGTGGAGAAAATGCGGAAATTCAAGGCGGAAATAGCATCAGAAAATATCAATGAGTATTCAGTATCTAATTGATGAAAATTTACCGCCGCTGTATCGGGAGCAATTATTGCGCCGTCACTCTGATTTAACGGTTTGGATGATTGGCGAACCTGGTGTTCCGTCGAAAAGCACCTTAGATCCAGAAATTTTAATTTGGTGCGAAGCAAATCACTTTATTTTAGTCACAAATAATCGGACTTCTATGCCTGTTCATTTAGCTGATCATCTGGCACAAAGTCGTCATAGTCCAGGAATTTTTGTCTTGCGTCCTAAAGCAACAATCAAAGAGATTATTGAGAATTTAATTCTCATTGCTTTATTAGGCGATGCCGAAGATTATCAAGACCGGATTACTCATATTCCTTTATAAATACTACTTGCTGTTTCTGTTTTATTTTTAGTTGTCTTAGGCGTTGAATCAGGGGAGATGAAGATAAACAATGGTTATTGGAGAAGTTACATCAATAATTAGGATTGAATAATCAAAAAATAACTAAACAGGTATTAATGGATAGTTGGAATGAAGCTTATAGTGATAGATCGGATGAATCAGAAACTTTGATGTTAGAGGGAATACGCCATCATCAACGCCAATTATCTGAGTAAATATGACGATTTTTCAAGGTGATATTTATTGGATTGATTTAGGAGAACCACAAGGTTCTGAACCTGCTTATCTTCGTCCGGCTCTTCTAGGTTCTGTGTGATAAGTTTAATTGACATAGGATCGATCGATCTTTGTGTCCTTTGTGTCTTTGTGGTTCGTTCCACCCCCTCGCTCTTGAGAAATGTATCTTAGAATACATTTTACCCACCAAAGCT
>NZ_JBHFLL010000063.1:0-4494 GCF_041928595.1 Microcystis sp. BLCC-F209 | reverse complement strand
GCTGGTATCGGTATGGAAGTAATGCACGAGCGCAACGCTCACAACTTCCCCTTAGACTTAGCTAGTGGTGAACAGGCTCCTGTAGCTCTGACTGCTCCTGCTATCAATGGTTAATTCCTAGTCTGAACGAAAAGGCACTCCTGCGAGGGGGTGCTTTTTTGTTGTTAGAATTATGATAAGCGTTGCTGAATTAGGGATGATTTGATAATTTTGGGTTGATCCTCCTGAAATCTTCTTTTGGATTGTTAGAACTATCTGTAAACATTTACTTTACTCTGTTCCCCATTCCCAGTTCCTTTAATCCTAATTTCATAGTAGCCACATTTTTAATGTTAGAATCGAGTTACTCCCTTTAGACTTTGCTATGCGTGCGATTGAAACCACTGGTATCCTCAATACCCAAGGGCAAATTCAACTTGATCATCCTATTCCCCAAGAAAAAGATCGGTTTGTGCGCGTCATTCTTTTGATGTCGGAGGATGAACTGAACGAAAAAAACTGGCTAGATGCCGTTTCTCATAACCCTAGCTTTGCTTTTCTGCATGATACCGAAGAAGATATTTATACTCTAAACGATGGACAACCTGTAAGCAATGAAGGGTAAAATCGTTTTAATTCAATTTCCCTTCGACGATTTATCTTCCAGTAAAGTTCGCCCCGCTTATTGCTTAACCAATAAAATTGGAGGCTATCAACACATTATCTTTGCTCTGATCACCAGTCGTATTCCCGAAAATCCCCTTCGTACAGATATTATTCTGAGACCAGAAAGTCCAGATTTTATGATAAGTGGTCTTCGCCAATCCTCAGCCATCAGACTTGATCATTTAGTAACACTTCGATCTTCACTGATTCAGCGTGAACTAGGCTCATTATCATTAAAAACTCAAACTTTAATTATAGATATTTTGTCCGATATTCTACGTTCCTAATATACCTTTAAATTAGGTAAATCTTGCTAGAGGCGAACGTTTGTTTTTCTCTGTATAACTAGCCTATACTCAACGGATTTAGTATGAACCCCCCGCTTTTGTGGAGAAAATGCGGAAATTAAAGGCAGAAAGGGCAGCGGCAGAAAATTATTAATCAGTATTAAGTAATTCTCATTGCTTGATTAGGAGATGCCCAAGATTATCAAGACCGGATTACTCATATTCCTCTATAAATAGCGAAGATTTAAAAGGGAATCCAATCAACTCGGTCAATCCATTCTTCTGCTTCGGATGCTTCCCAAATCATACTAAATCCGTTGAGTACAGGCTAGTTATGAGGAATTGGTAACTAATAACCGTTGAAATGACGCAACATAATCTAGGATTTCTGGGCTGACAGGGGGACAAGCTGGCTGAACTCCTTACAGCACAAGCTTTTTGGGGTGTTCGAGCGAAAAAGTTCGATGCAGCTCACCCCCCGTTGTTGATAAAGATTTCTAGTAAGCTCGCCCAAATCCCTGATTCTCTCGTTAGCTTTTTGGCTGAAAGCGATGTATCTGTTTGTAACTGAGGAGCCTCAAAACCTTTGTGGACAATGCTTTGAGAGGTCTTGTCCCCCTGTCAGATTTCTGGGTCTAAAGTTCCTAGGGGTGGTGCATCGGGTTCACCTACTCGCAAAATATCGAGATTAGGATTCAATCGCAACAGAGATATTTTGAGGTCTGGGGATAAGTTTTCATCTAACAAAAACCGGATTTTCAGGCGAGGTTTAGTTCTTGCTGTTTCCGTTTTAGTTTTAGTTGTCTTAGGCGTTGAATCAGGGGGGATGGCTCGGTATTTAACCACTGCTGGTATTGTTCTTCCTGCCAGTCACGGAGGCGCTGAAGATAAGCATCTATCAGGGTCTTATTTTGATAGTAATAGGTGAGAGTAGCGTAAATTTTCTCTAGGTTTAAGGTGGGTAACTCTTGGAGAATCTGCTGGGAAGTATAACCTTTTAAATGGTAGTTGATGACATCCTCAATCCCAATGCGATGTCCTTTAATGCGGATGTCATCTGGAGTAAAAACTTCAAAGTATTCTTCTAGTTGCATGGTTTTCTTGGAGCAAACTTTTTCTTTTAATTGTAGCACCGCTACCAGTTATCAGTGAACAGTTATCAGTCCGGCTCTTTGATAACTGTTCACTGATAAGTAGTCGTGCAAAATTAATTTCCTAGTAAAGATAGGCACTCATGCAAGAGGCAAAAGGCAAGAGGGGGTTAGATATGTGTAATTAATTTTGCTTAGGTACTTAACTGAAAAGGTGTTTCTACTTCCAGGGATGAAGTGCAAGAAAGGCTGCCTTGCCGGTGACATAGCTCCCCGTCCTCAAAAAATAGCCTCATCTGTTGCCAATGCCAAAACTTCCCGATGAGTAAGGACTCTCTATTTTTACCCCTGTAATATCAGCCAAACTTATAGTTTCACTAAAGTAAAATTGCTCTAACAGTATCAATCATTGGCTTAACCAGTTGAAATAGTCCTGAAACTCTTCTTAAGACAGTTTCTAGAGCATCAAGTGAGATTTTAGCTGGCTTTTTAAGTTCTGTGTTTTGTTGATTATTGGCAAATTGAGCGATATTGCTAATATGTTCTTGTGCAGATTCTTTATCGTCTGAGTTTAATGCAGATTGCTCAATAGTAGTTTGTAGTTCCTTGAGTAACTCTGCTAGTTTTTTGGCGTTTGGCTCACTTGAGGCTTGAAGTTGGTTAATGCTGCTGTTACTGATGTCTCTACCAGACACACCTGTTTGATTTTTGCCAACAACTAGATTTTTGTTGTCAATACCGCCGACGATAGCATCGCCACCAGAGGATTCTGCTTTGTTGATTTTGCTAAACATATTTTCTACAGCTATGCTGACTAAACTAAAGCTTCTTCTGATTTTATCATTTTCAGACTGGGAACGCTGAGATTGTTTGGTCTCTTTTTGGGTTTGTACTTCTTGGGTCAGTTGTAGGACTTGGGTTTGGGTGATTTCTAGCTGATTTCGCAGTCGTAAGAGTTCTGTTTCTATGAGTTCATAGTTCTGTTTTGCATCTTTTGGCAGTATTTTGGTAAGTTCGGTGACAAGAGATTGATAGGTTTGTCTGGCACTCTGGGGAATGCTAGTGATTGTTTCCGTCAGTTTGGTAAAGAGGCTATGGGCTAGTGCTTTATTGGGATTGGGGTTGTTGTGTGCAAGTCGAAGCAGGATATCACCATCACCAATATTTTCTATAGATTTAAAGTAGTAACCGTCTTCTTTCCGCAGTTCAAGCATTAAAGGTAGAGCAAGTTTGAATGCTTCAGGATCATCTCCGTTGCGAAAGAGGAGATCTAAGGATTTTTGATATTGGATAATAATTTTCTCAAAGTCTCCTTCCTGAAAAGAACCGCTTGCAGGCTTTCGTTCTCTTTGTCCTTGTTCGAGATAAATATATTCACATTTAATATTATTAAAATTAGTGTTAGCTCCAACTGTCCAATTTTCAATACAAGCACCAGTGAGATTGGCTTCAGTAAAATCTGAACCAATAGCATTGACGTTGGATAGGTTAGCCTCTTCAAGACAAGCATATTTAAAGTGTGAATTAGTAAGATCTGAGCCACTAAAATTAGTGGCAGTAAAATCTATGTGAGATAAGTTAAAGTTTTTTAAATCGGTAAAAGTAAATTCTTTCTCTTTTCCATTTCTAGTGGTACAAAGTTGTTGAATCTCTTTTTTGTTAAGATTTGCAGGGAAAAGGCAGTTAATAAACTTAGTATCTGACCAGTCAATATGATCAATTGTTGCCGTTCTGAAGTCACATTTATCTAAAGTCGAATTAGTAAAATTTGCACCATCTAGATTAGTAGAATTGAATAATAAATTTGCAGGTTTATGAAGAAATTTAACTAGCCAGACAACAAAACAAACACAAAGAAATATTACCAATAAAGAATCAATATAAGAAAAAAGATGCTGAATCTTAAAATTAAATACGAGATATAAAAATTTATTACTGATTATTGCGGCACTGATTATTATGGCAGCTACCAAAAATATTATTACATCTAAATCCTTGTTCATAAAAGAATAGGCTGATATTATTCTGAGTATAAGAAATGACACAATAAAACTAATTAGTGCAAAAAAATGATAATTTAAAAATATTTGTGTTCCTATAAAACATCCACAGATCAAATATATTAAATGATAAATTAAAGGATGTAATTTTCCTCTTATTGTAGCAGATGAAAAATTCGATTTTTTTAAATTGGCCTCTTTAAAATTACAGTTTATAATCACAGAGTTACTGAAGTTAGCTCCTTCAAGATTTTGCCCGACATAGGATATATTGCGTAAGGTTAGATTGGAAAAATCAAGAACCTGATTGCTTAAATTGACGGAATTATCTGGGGAGCATCTCACTTACGCGATAAGTAATTATACTTAGCCTAAAAGCCACTCTTAATCGTGTCTTGGAACGAAATAGAGGCTTTTAAAGACTGCGTACATGGAGAATTAAAACAAGAATTACCCTCGAAAAGCCTATTT
>NZ_JBHFLL010000062.1:0-30292 GCF_041928595.1 Microcystis sp. BLCC-F209 | reverse complement strand
GGGTTGCGCTTGCTTTGGTTTAACCTGAGCGACTTAGTTTTTGCTGCGCTTTTTTTCTGGCTTGAGATTTTAGGTTCGACAGCAACTCCTTGATTGTTTTTTGAGTTACCCCTTGACAATCAAGACAGTCGCTACGTTCATTTTATATTTAATTCCACCCACCTACTTAACTGATGACTGATAACTGATAACTGATCACTGATCACTGAATTGTGATACAATCGCCCCAAAAGGCCCCTGCGTCAGTCAACTATGCCCCCGATTACACCGTCCATCAGTGTCAATGAACCAAACCCGCAGGCTGCTATCCAGACTTTATCGGTAGTGGTTCCCATTTATAACGAAGTGGACAGTATCCCCCATCTCGTCGAGAGTATCGCCACGATTTTGCGTTCTTATCAAATTAACTACGAGATTATCTGTGTTGACGACGGTTCTAAGGATGGTTCCACCGAGGTTTTAACTAATTTAGCCCAAAATCGCCATGATCTCAAGGCGGTAATATTGCGACGCAACTACGGACAAACCCCCGCCATGGCTGCCGGATTTAATTATGCCACGGGACAGATAATCGTTACCCTCGACGGCGATTTACAGAACGATCCCAATGATATACCCCTATTATTGGCCAAATTAGAGGAAGGTTATGACCTCGTGAGTGGCTGGCGCAAAAATCGCCAAGATGACCGGGTAAAACGGCTTTTACCCTCAAAAATAGCTAATTGGCTAATAGCAAAGGTAACAGGGGTCAAATTACACGACTACGGTTGTTCTTTGAAAGCCTATCGAGCCGAATTAGTGGCCGATATGAATCTCTACGGGGAATTACATCGCTTTTTACCCGCGTTAGCTTTTATTGAAGGGGCAAAAATAACCGAAATTCCCGTTAATCACCACGCTAGACGGTTCGGACAGAGTAAATATGGTTTAGGTCGCACAATTCGCGTGATTATGGACTTATTTACTGTCTTTTTTATGAAAAAGTTCCTCACCCGTCCGATGCACATTTTTGGACTCTACGGACTGTTATCCATGGTGGTGGGGATTATTTTAGGCACTTATCTGACTATTCTCAAACTCGGTTTCGGACAAGACATCGGCGATCGACCTTTGTTAATCCTAGCTGTGTTATTCTTTTTAACTGGGGTACAATTACTCTGTTTTGGTCTTTTGGCAGAAATTTTGATGCGAACTTACCATGAATCCCAAAAACGTCCTATCTACCGCGTTCGTACTGTTGTCGGGGATAGGGGATTTTTCAGTGAGCAGTAAACAGTAAACAGTGAGCAGTAATCAGTGAAAAGACAGTAGGAAGCTGCTATTTAATACTGCCCACTTAATACATACTGCACACTTAAAACTCAAATCTGATAACTGATAACTGATAACTGATAACTGATAACTGATAACTGAAAAAAATATGACTATTTGGGAACTTGATTTTTATTCGCGGCCGGTGCTGGATGAAAATAATAAAAAAAGATGGGAATTATTAATCTGTGAAACTCCAGCAACAATCGATCGCTCCTCCGATACACTATTTAAATATGCCAGTTATTGTCCTAATACGATGGTTAATTCCCAATGGTTAGGAGAGGCAATTACTGCAGCTATCAAGGAAGCGGGGGTAACTCCCAAAAAAATTCGCTTTTTCCGTCGTCAGATGAATAACATGATTAGCAAAGCTTGCGAAGATATCGGTATTCCCGCTTCCCCTAGTCGTCGCACTCATGCTCTCACTAGATGGATAGAAGAAAGAATGGTTAATTTCTACCCCCAAGAAGTTGGTTATGATCAAAATTTAACTAAAACCGCTTCCGTGAATTATCCTCCTTTAAATGCTGTTCCCCTTCCCGATGCTGTCCGGGGAGATAAGGCAGATAAATGGGCTTTTGTCACGCTAGAATTGTCTTCTTTTAATGATTTAAAAGACTGGGATATTAGCTTCGGAGAAAATTTGCCCATACTAGGGATGGGATTAGATGAGAATCTAAAAATCCCCGGTTTAGTTATTTTTTCCCCCCGCGCTTTACCCCTAGCTGGTTGGATGTCAGGGTTAGAAATGGCCTATTTAAAGTTAGAAACCAGTTCCCGTCCCGTGCTACGTTTAGAAACGGGTGCTAGTGATAGCTGGATTCTCGTCAACGTCACTAATGCCGAGACTTTAAACGAAGCCAAAAACTTTGAAGAAGCTAAACAAAAAGCGAATAATCTGCATTTTTTAGCCGTTCAATCTAACCCTGAATCGGAATCCTTCGCTGGTTTTTGGCTACTACAAGAAGGCTCTCAAGAGTAAAGTTTAGCAAAGGTGGGTTTTCAATCCACCCCCACAGAATTAACTTAAAAACATTGTCTAGTCCAGCTACCGTGTAACCCGTAGGGAATATGGTGTTTAAGATGGATAACTGCTAGGGAATTAGTGATATCTTTAGCATCTAAGATTACCATATTCGATCGATGATTGGCTGCATCGTAGGTGACTACCAATAACCAACCATCATCTTCAGCAATTCCATCGGGTTTAGGCACAAAAATTGGTTCACCCGCAAATCCCCGGGGAGCAAAAGAATGTAATTGTTTTTCTCCCGTTAATAAGTCCAGTTTTAAGATTGCTTGCAAAGGAGCATTACCAGTGGCATGATGAGTGGCAGCGATGTATAAATAACGGTAATCTCGACCAACTTTTGCAGGATTAATGCTGGGAAACTCACAACAATGCTCTAGAATACATTCTCTTGTAACGGTATTTTCTGATAAATTTAGTGTAAATCGCCACAGATGTCCTGGAGCTAAACTATCAAAATCTACCGATTGAAAATTGCTATTTGAATCCAGTTGTGGTAAGGATTGATAACAAATAGAATCAATATAAATTTTCTCCCCCCCTTCGACGTAGCTCGGGGCAAGTTGTTCAAAAGCATTGCTATGATGGAAGACAAAACCTGATGGAGTTTCTAAAACTTTCACTTCTCCTTTGTTAGGATTCCGGGGGATAATAATAATCCTAGTTAACTTGTCCGGTTGATTAATGACGCATTCTCCCGCACCTTTTAACCCAAAAAGAAAGGGAAAAGGATTATAACCAACCGGGTTTTGGAAAAAGATAGCGTAGTGGGGAGTAATAACAAAATCGTGGATAAAACAAAAGCCCGGTACACTGTGGGTATGACGACGTAATAACTTACCCGTGGGACTAATTTCGTAGAGAGTAATGGCACTCGACAAACCCGTTTTAATGGCAAAATTTACCAGACAAGGTTGATGATTATCGAAGATACAAGCGGGATCAATGCGAGGATGAGCGGCAAAAGAATCGCCTTTTTCCAAGATACCATCGAGATAGTCTAAACCAATAGTATCAAGGGTTTTAGCATCGAGGCGATGGGGTTCGGCCGCTTCCCAAAGTGCCAGTAATTTATCACCCCAGTAGATAACATTAGTGTTAGCAATATTTTTCAGACGCAAATCAAAAGCATTGCCGAAAATTCCCCCCGGTTTTTTCGTGCCGAAAACACCGCGATAAAGGGGTTTTCCCGCTTTCTGTTCCTGGAGATAACCCTCGGTTTTCACAAAACGATTACGATAATGTACGCGCCCATGATTGAAGCTAATCGCGCTGATCATACCATCCCCATCAAAGGGATGAGCGATCGCAGTGCCAGCGATATCCAGTAAACCGGGGCCGTTTTTAAAGACTGTACCCTGTAAATCGGGGGGAATTTGCCCCTCAATGTCTTCTACCTCGTAATCGTACTCGTTAGGTTGGGATTGATAGCCTTTTTGCCAATCCTGACGATTATAGGATTTTTCGCCAATTGTCGGAGTTAGTACCATAGTAGTTTTAGGTTTATATTTACTTTTCTTAACATAACTTAAAACTACCAGAGCTAAAAAGAAGGGGGTGGCTAATCATTTTTTCAGCCTATTTACCCCCTCCTTGCCGTCTTGTTATTTAACAAACAACATTTCTTGATAGGTAGGCAGCGGCCAGAAATTGTCGGCCACTTCTCCTTCCAGCGTGTCAGCATATTCGCGCACCTTATCCATCAAGGGACGGATTGTTTGAGCGGAATGCTGCATATGTTCTTCGATCGAGTCAAAATCGTGTTTAGCAATGGCCTCACTCAGGTTGCCAACGCTATCCATCATTAACTTAATCAGATTCGAGACGGTTTGGGCGTTTTCCTTATTGATCTCGATGCCGATCGCCGCCGCATTAGAGATCGCCAAAGACAATTCCGACAAGTAGCGAACAGCAGCGGGATAAATAATCGTTTTAGCCATACTTACCACCAGTTTCGCCTCCACCTCGATGGCCAGCAAATACTGTTCCGCATAGACATCGAAACGACTTTCCAGTTCAACGGGGGTAAACACACCCATGCGGGTAAACAGTTCTTCAATATAATCGGCTTTCAGCACGGGTAAAGCATCGGCGGTGGTGCGGAGATTGGCCAAACCGCGCTCTTCTACCGCCATTTTGTGCCATTCTGGGGAATATCCGTTACCTCCGAAGATCACATTTCTGTGTTTGTCCATGATCTCCTTGAGAACACCCTGGGCAGCAGTCTTGAGGTCTTCCCCAGCTTTCATCCGGCTTTCTAGGTTATCCGCCACCCAAGTCAGGGAATCGGCTAGAATCGTGTTCATCGCCACCAGCGGCCCGGAAACTGACTGATTAGAACCCACGGCGCGGAATTCAAAGCGATTGCCCGTAAAAGCAAAAGGAGAGGTACGATTGCGATCACCAGGATCCTTGGGGAATACCGGCAGGGTATCGACACCGAGATCCATCAACCCCGGGGCATCAGAACCCTCAATTCGGCCTTGGCTAATTTGGTCGAATACCTTTTCTAACTGGCTGCCCAAATATACCGAAATAATGGCGGGGGGAGCTTCATTTGCCCCCAAACGGTGATCATTGCTGGCGGTAGCCACCACTGCGCGTAAAAGCGGCCCGTACTTGTGAACGCCACGAATTACCGCCCCACAGAATAACAAAAACTGCATATTAGCGTGGGGAGTATCGCCCGGATCCAACAAATTGCCCTGGGTAGCGTTGCCGACGGACCAGTTAACGTGTTTTCCCGAACCATTAATTCCCGCAAAGGGTTTTTCGTGCAGTAGGCAAACAAAACCGTGTTTTTTAGCCGTACTTTTCAGCAAAGTCATAATTAACTGCTGATGGTCACTGGCCACGTTAGCAGCCTCGAAAAAGGGCGCAATCTCGAACTGTCCGGGAGCGACTTCGTTATGGCGGGTTTTGGCCGGAATGCCGAGGCGATACATTCTTTCCTCCACTTCCTGCATAAAAACCTGAACCCGTTCGGGAATCGCGCCAAAATAATGATCGTCAAACTGTTGACCCTTGGCGGCGGGTTTACCAAATAGGGTGCGACCGGTGAGCAGTAAATCGGGGCGACTATGGGCAAAATGAGCATCTACGAGGAAATATTCCTGTTCAGCACCGCAGCTGGAGTTAACGGGGGCGACTTCCGTATGTCCTAAGAGCTTCAGCACCCTGGTGGCGGCTTTACTCATCGATGAAATCGAGCGTAAAAGCGGCGTTTTTTTGTCGAGGGCCTCTCCTGTCCAAGAGATGAAAACCGTGGGGATACACAGGGTGACACCATTATCCGTCTCCATGACGTAGGCGGGACTGGTGACATCCCAAGCGGTGTAACCCCGCGCTTCAAAGGTGGAGCGAAGTCCGCCGTTAGGAAAGGAGGAGCCGTCCGGTTCCCCCTGTACTAAGACTTTGCCCGTAAATTCTGTGATCACCGAGCCGTCGCTCTGCACGGAGATAAAACCATCGTGTTTTTCGGCGGTGGCGTTGGTCATCGGATAGAAGACGTGGGCATAGTACAGCGCCCCTTTGGACGTAGCCCAATCCTTCATCGCTGCCGCTACCGTACTGGCGATGGAAACGTCTAATTTTCCCCCGGTTAAAATCGTGTTTTTGACCGACTTGAATACGTCTTTGGGAAGACTGGCCTGCATTTTGCTCAGGGTAAAGACATCGGTTGCCCAGAGGGCCTCTAAACGCTGAGGAATTTTGCTAGGTAGGGGTTTACGATCCGTTACTTGAGAGATAGCTTGAACACGGGTTCCATAACTCATAAGTATTTTTCCTATTTTGCTGTGTCGTGGATAAAGGGTTACTTTACTTAGGCGATGACAAGTTTCCTACTGATTTTGATGTTGAATTCCGGTCAGAGGCTATTCTCCGCTTAATAATTTTGATCCCACGGCACAAGCTTCTCTGCGGTTTTTATCTGCTTGCGCCGGCCTCTTTTCCGATCAATGAGCAACACCAGCCTTAATCTTAAGAACAGATGATCGAGAGATTTGTATCAAACATTACAAATATCCCAAACCCGATCTTCCACAAGCGATCGCACTGATAAAACGGGTTTCTTTGAGAAACCCGTTTTCTGGAGATAAAACTCTATACATCTATGCAATCGATAAAAAAGCGATATTTGACAAAATCGGGGGGGGGGGGGTAAAATGCTGGTGGAATTTGCCCAAAATTGCCCATGAATTTTACAACTAACTTCAAATCTCTCTCTCTGGCTGGTGTTGTCTTCGCTGGCACAGTTAGCGCGATCGCTGGAATGACTATCCTCCCCGTCCAAGCGCTGCCGATCATCTACAATCCCACTCCAACCTTAACGCTTAATGCAGGCACTGCTACTCCCACGATTGGAGCCTTAGTCAACACTGCCAACGGCAATGGGTTGACTGGACCTGGAAACGCTTTGCAGCAACAGCACGTCGGAGGTACCGATTTGTCTAATTTCTGGGGAGTACGTTTAGAAATCGGGACAACTCCTGCTGATGTCAATCTTGATTTTGATTTTGGCAGTTCTGTGTTCTTAGATACCTTGGCTTTGTGGAATTACAACGCTTTTAATACCACAGCTACTGATCGCGGAATCAAGGATTTCACACTAATTCTCTCCAATAACTCCGACTTTAGCAGTCCAGTTTATGTATCAGGAACCCTAACACTACCTGAAGGTACGGCAACTAACATACCAGCGACAATCTTTTCCTTTCCTTTAATTCAAGCCCAATATGCTAGAATTGATGTAGCAAACAATTGGTTCGTTGGTTGGACAGCACCAGGGCCTATTGGTCTCTCTGAAGTCCGGTTTGCCCAGACTGTTCCTGTTCCTGAATCAAGTTCTGGCTTAGGTTTGCTGGCCCTAGGCTTACTGGGAACAGCAGCGGCATTTAAGCGCCATTTGAACTGAGAAAACGGATTTCTTTGGGAAGAAAAAGGAAGAAAACGGATTTCTTTGAGAAACCCGTTTTCTTAATCAGCTTTTTTATCTGTTTTATACCACCATCTTAAATCTTCTCGAAATTGGTGATCAAAGACAATTGCCCTACTCTTGGCGTTCAATTCCTAACTCCTGACAAAGTTCTGTAACTGTCTGTCCCGGTATTGTTTGAACGTCCCTCTCCATTGAACGTTCCAGTGCTGCCAATAACTTTCTCGCATTCGCAGGCGATCGCAAAAGATAAACGGTTTCTAATAAGCCAGTTAATTCCTCTGCGCTCAATAGTGCCATATCTTTATGACCAGGGCGCGTAATAATCGCCATACTATTCTCGCTTTCCAATCGATCCAGAAGGCTCGCTAAATTTTCTTGAGCTTGAGTGTAGGTAGTTTGGATAGAAAACATAAGGCGAGGGCAACGAGTTGATTCGATTTTAGCTTATTTCATCAACTGAGAAAACGGGTTTTTTAAAGAAACTCGTTTTCTGGACTTAGGGCGATCGATCTTCACTCCTACCTCATCCCAGAATAATTGACGAAAAACATCGATAAAACCCTATATAATCGCTTAAAACAGCGATACTTGACAAAATCGGGGGGGGATAGGCTTTTGGATAGAATTTACCAAAAGACAGGACTTGGTTCCCTAATCCGTGCCATAGAAAACGGGTTTCTTTGAGAAACCCCTTTTCTGGAATAAGCCGCGATCGCTAGGAGTTGCTAACTCGCGCTAGACTGGATTCAAATAATTAACTTCCAATCAATTCAAAGCAAGGACAAACCCATGAAATATCGCGTCTTAATTGAGCAAGATGAAGATGGCATTTATGTGGCTGAAGTTCCCTCCCTACCCGGCTGTATTTCTCAAGGCAATACCCGGTTCGAGTTACTCGCCAACATTCAGGAAGCAATTGCTTTATATCTAGAAAGCCTAGAAGCGCACAATGAACCGATTCCACCACCAATTTCTGAGGAACTGGTAGAGGTTAAATTATGAGTGAACTCCCTCCTATCGCTGGTCGCCAAGTCGTTAAAGCACTGGGCAAGATTGGCTACGAATTAGATCGGCAGCGAGGAAGTCATATCATACTCAGACAAAAATCCTATCCCTATCGACGCATCACCATCCCTGACCATCGAGAAGTCGCTAAGGGAACGCTGATATCTATCATTCGTCAAGCGGGATTGACAGTGGCAGAGTTTAAAACTCTCCTTTAGCTTGAGTCACCAGAGTCGAAACAACTGCTCATAAATCGCCAATTCAAAAATATACTATTAAACAATGTAAACGCTATATGAGTCAATCTGCTACTGCAATCAATACTAAACTAATTGATTCCCTTGCTCAAATTATCCTTTCCTTAACTGACGAAGAACAACAGCTTCTCCTACAAAAAATTCAGCATCCAGCCTTATCTGATGTCAATTGTCATCAAGGTTTTCCCTTTGATGTTCAAATTCCTAATACAGAAACGCTCGCCGCCATTGAAGAAGTAGAAAAACATCCTGAGCGTCTTAAGCGTTATACTAGCGTTGGGCAGATGTTCGAGGATTGGAACAGTGATTAAGACAACCCAAGTGCCGATTCCTGCCTTGATGCGTAGTGTCGAAGAAATTAAACTTGAATGGAGTTAAATATGGATTTTGTTCCTCAGCTTCCCCGGGATTCTGATCAACTTAAGCAAACTTTGGCAAAAGCACACCGCAATTGTCAAGAGATGGAATTAGTTGGATTACAATGAGAAGAAGCGATTAGTCGCTTAGAAGCGGAAAATCGTCAAAGACGAAGACAGCAGTTAGAAAACCTAGAAAACGGGTTTCTTTGAGAAACCCGTTTTCTGGAGAAACAGGGCAAAATTATCGCCAAGTTCAAAACAACTGATCATCAAATCGACAATCTTCGAGACAATAACTGAGCTTTATTCCTGTCAATGATGCTAACAAAATATCTAAAACAAGCAATGGAACTGGCAACTTATGAAGTTCTAGAAGACGGTACTTTTTATGGAGAAATTCCGGGATTTGAGGGAGTATATGCTAATGAAACAACCCTCGAAGCTACTAAGGAACAGTTACAGGAAGTTTTGGAAGGCTGGGTTATTTTAGGACTACGCTTACAGCATCAGTTACCGATTGTTGACGGTATCAATCTAACCCCTCAACAAAAAATCGCCTGATGCCACCTTTTGCCCCCATCAAAAGGAAAGAGTTAATTCGCCAGTTGAGAAAGCTGGGATTTTCTGGTCCTCTGGTAGGAGGAAATCATCAATATATGGTGCAGGGAAAGTTAAAAATCTGGATTCCTAATCCACACCAAGGAGATATCAGTAAAAGCTTGCTGGCTAAAATTTTACAACAAGCAAATATTAGTAGAGAAGAATGGGAAAAATTACGTTAAACAATTCTGTCTTGGAAAAGTTAAAAACTGTTATGAATTAAGCAAGATGAATGCCATAGAAAAGGGGTTTCTTTGAGAAACCCCTTTTCTGGACTGTCAATCTCTTGTGTCGATTAATTCGGGGACAAGTTCGGGAATAAAACCGGGTTCAGCTAAAGAACCGGTAACATGATGTTCAAAGACTTCTGCGGGGGGAAAAGTTTTCTTGACTTCCTGAGATTGCGGATCCGTAGAAGGTAGCCATTTAATTAGGGGTAAAGGTAGGAGAGTAGAGAGATTAGTAATCACCACCAATAACCAAAGGTTATCAAAATTAGTTTCGGTGACTCCCAACCAATGGGTTAATAAAGCACCGATTTCTTGGGAAACTAATCCTGACATATTCCAGATAGACATTAATAAAGCGAATAGAGATGCTTCAATGCCCACGGGACAAAGACGGGCCGATAAGATTAAGACGGGTAAAAAGGCAATTTGTCCCATGACGGTGAGGATGAGACTATCCCCCAAACTAAACCAATGATCGTCAATACCGAGCGCTCGATTAGCATGGGTAACTAAGAGTAGGGTAGTCATGCCTAAAAGCGCGGAAATCACCGTACTCCAACCCAAAATTAGACGGAAGGAAATCGCTTTTAAAAACCTTTGATATACCCAGATACCCAGGATCGAGGCTAAACTGGTGACTAAGCGCACTCGTCCTAAAAATTCCGGTTCAAATCCTAACTCGTTGGTGGTGAAGTAAAAAAAGGCAGAATCGGCGCTAGGAGTAGCCTGCCAGAGAAAAATAAAGGCAGTGGGTAATAAAATTGATTTTTGTCTAATTGCTGACCATAATTGCCCGATTTGCTCCTTGACTTTCGGCTTAGATCGTGCATCGTTATTATTCTTGATTTTTTCCTCTGTAATTAAAAACGCCATGGCTGAGGCAATCAGGGGAAAAATAGCAGTGAGAGCGAAGACAGGACGAGTACCGAGGTGTGCCAGTAACCAACCCCCCAGATAAGCCGTAATTAAGCCGCCTAGGGCCGATATTCCCCAAGTTAAGGACTGTAGAGAACCAGATTGAGTGAAGGACTCTCTGCGGGCCCTTTCTACTACCAAAGAATCGACGATGACATCACTAATGGTGACAGAAAGGGAACCAAGCAGGATCGCCGCCGTCGCTTGCCAAGCATTCTCCACCACAGTGGCTAGGGCCAACCAAGCTAAAACACCGAGAATTCCCGATAAAATGAGGTAAGGCCGACGACGATAGCCGAAAATAGGCAAACCATCCGAAAGAAAGCCAAAAGCTGGTTTAATCACCCAAGGAATCGCCGCCACTCCGATTAATGCCCCCATCTGGGAGGGACTCAAGGCCAAATCGTCTTTTAAAAAGAAGCTAACCGCTAATCGGGAGAGTCCGAGAATGCCCTGCACGAAATAAACCCCTAAAATGCCAATTAATTCGGGATTAGGGTCATTTCCGAACAAGATAGTCTCTTTAAGGAATTTTTTCCCGCGATCGATGCCAAGGTGATTAATAAGCATGAAGTTTCATAAATATTTGTTACTGTCTCTATAATAATGATTGATCGCTCGATCGGTGCGTTAGCTGTTAGGGTTTAACTGTTGAGCTTTAGGTTTTGGCGTTTGGGTATTGGGTTTTAGGGTTTTAGTTGAATTTCCCCATAGAAGGCTTATTGTCGTGTTATGGGGAAAGTTTTTTGCGATCGCTCTGTTAATATACAGAAAGATTTTTTTTTAATGTGTATTTGGTGTCATATATAGAAAGTCCCCGTCTAGTCTGGTTGGGTTTCTCCTTCCACTCAAGCTTGAGTGTTAGTCTATGTCAACAAGGAGTAGCTTATGAATTGTGATCCAGGAAAAGAAATTTTCGATCTGTTATTAAATTCTCTAAAAGACAATAAGACTGTTCATCTTAATATAATTTGGTCAACAATGGGCTTGCAATTGGCAGCAATTGGGTGGCTCGTAACTTCTGAAAATGCACGAGAATACTTGGCAATGAACAAAAAAATTATTCGGTTTTTATTGCTTGCTGTAGTCTTTTTGTTTTTTGCTCATATTTTGATGATAATTGACACTTTCACAGCATCCGAAAGATTAGCTAAAGCTATTACAGAGAATGCCTTCTATACAAAATTTATTAACAATCAGGAAACTTTTAAGTTATATTCGTTAAATGGATTAACAGTTTTAGCAAGAGTGTCCTTTACTACCATATTGTATATTGTTTTAGCTTTCTTAATTGTTTCTGCTGGGAAATATCCCAAAAAAACTGGTAATTAGCTGTAGGGTGCGTTCCCTAATGCAAGTCCTACTACTCCACCGATCGATTTTTGGGAACGCACCATGCTCATGTATTCCCTTAAGTAAACAGAGCCTGGTTTAACAGTTTCTGACACAAGAATAGAAGCAAGGTTAGGTATTGCTCACCTACACTTTCAGGGCGATCGCATCGCTGCGTAGGTTGGGTTGAGCGCAACAATACCGGGTCGAAAATAGCTCAAGTCCCTTGTTTAAGCGAAACCCAACCACCCTAAAGGTTACTCTTGGTCGGCTTTCCTGGCGTCAACCCAACCGACAATAATTGCTGCTCTCTATTGGCAGGAAACCTGGCTCGATGGGAAGCGCGTGCGCTCGTTGTTGATGTCCAAGTCAGTTCATTCCCCACCCTTGATCTTGCCTTCGCTTGCACTCAAGCACCCAATGTGCCTTTAATCTTAGGGCAAGCCAATTTCTTCAACGGTCAATAATGAGGTACAGCGATCACCGATATATTAGGATGCGAAGCATAAAATGTAACGCGTTATCTTTTTACCGCTTGTCCTTTTGCATCCCATAGGATATACTTAGGGTTTGCTGAATAAGTACGGGCGAAGCATTCGGATAGAAAATCTACCTTTTCACCGATAGGTTATTGTCCGAATGCTTCGCCCCTACAGGACGCGGGCCGATGAAGACGCAAGGTTTTGAACGACGATTCTCTCAAAATCTTGCACCTGTTTCGCGAGAAAAGCCCCAAAACCTTTACTTTGCCTACATTTCAAATTTATTCAGCAAACCCTACTTAATGAACATAGGGAATTACTAACAAAACACATACCGTATAAGTTAATGCCAGTTCAGACTGGGCATAAAACAAGTCACCTTGTTTTATGCCCAGCACCTGAAGGGAAACCCGAAGAAGCAGCCGTAAAAGACCGTCAACGAGCGGAGTCGGTCTTAGAAAAAGTGGGATAGTCACAGGAAAGCTTGAGGCTCTTAAGTAGATTTAGCGCAGAAAGCGGGGGAAGCAAAACTTTATTTTCCCACTTCGTTTAAATCTACCGTTTTTATTTTAACTTCAAACCAATCCCCAACAGTCCGAAACCTAGCAATCCTAATATTGCGGAAGGTTCGGGAATAGGAGTAGGAATAGGAGTAGCGTTAAGGGTTATCAGATCGAAATTGGCCTGTACTCCCGATGAGACCAGGCGGATTTCTAATGCCTGCCCGGAGGTAACCATACTGCCACTGGTATAGTTAACGGTGACAAGTGAGAACCTGCCATCAGCAGGAGTAACACTACCGTTACTAGCTAGAAGATTACCTCCGGCCCAAAGTTCGATACTGTAACCCGGGAAAGCTTGAAAGTTTCTGTTCCCGACATAGGCCCCCAAAGTATATTGCGTCTTCGCTTGCAAAGTTGCAGTAAGTACCTGGCGGATGGTTCCCCCGTTACTGTAGGCAGTTTGAGAGCCATCGGGGATCGGGTCAGTGAAAGCACTTGTGGTCGCGGGCGCCATCATTGGGCTAAAAACCCCCTGCAAAGGAATCGGTCCAGTAGGAGGAGGAGTTAGGATCCAGTTATTGATGACATTCATGCTATAATAAGAACCACCTGACTGCATAGGAGCCATCGGGTTTTCAAAGCTATGATTCAATATGGGAATAGATGCCGCCCTAACTTGCACCTGCGGAACAATCACTAAACAGGAGGATGCGATCGCTAATTTTAACAATCCTAGCTTATCGCCACCAGCAAAAGAAATTAATTTCCTTAATATTTTTTGATTCATGGCCTTAACACTCCAGAGTAAGGTGTTTTAACATTATAATAGCATCACTTGGAGTTTTTGGCAACATTGTAACCCTAATTAACCCGTTTTTATACTAAATCCTGTTAAAGGTGATAACAATCACTCATAAGGGTGATAACAATCACTCATAAGTTAGCCAATGATAGTTAGTCAAGTTTTTAATTTCATTAGTCATTGTTTCGAGATAGTGACAACGAGTTATCACTGGACTTCCCCCCTAAGTAGTCGTGCAAAATTAATTTCCTAGTCGAGACAGGAGACAGGAGACAGGAGACAGCTATTAGGGATCGGATTTGAGTTTTCAGTTCACTGTTTCCTCACACCATGAAGTCTGAAGGAGTAGTGGTTTAGATGTGTAATTAATTTTGCTTAGGTACTTATAAACATACTAGCTATGGCTAAAAGTCTTACAGAGCCTGAGTTAAATCAATATAATACCAATGGACTACTGGACACAAAATCCTGAAGTCCTTAGACAGATAGGGTTTGAGGCAAAAATCTTCCAATTTGACTTTTCCGCCATTATAGCTTATTTCGGTGCAGAAAACCAGCAAAAACATGGCTACAGAGGGAATCCCTTACTCTAGAGATTAATGACACCATCTGTCACCATCAGGTTAGTGATCGCTATACAGCCAACTCTACGGAATCGCTCTAATCCAGATACAGTCAACGGTACAGCGATTTTCAAGCGAAAAATGTAACCAGGAGCGTCTTTTCAATTTTTTCTGAGAAGCTCCATGCAGTCAGGGTTTTGTTGATTTTTTAGTATTTATGTATGTGGGGGAAGTCTAGATAGCCATGGCCATCATTCTAGCAAATGGAGAGAATTCCCCTCCATGAGGAAATATTGCAAATTACATGGGTATATTAGGAAAAGTTAAGGGGTATATCCATTGATAGATAATGGTTTTCGGCTATTGTAGTAGATATGTATGGAAAAAGTTCAGATATACCAGAAAAATCTGCATTTTCTAGGGGATGCTTTCATAAGAATTAGAGTTTTGAGTTTTTGGGAAATTTGTTTTTGCCAGTAAATCAAGAAAATAGCTGTAGTTGTCGATAGGTTATCTTTTTCCCTTTTTTCAATTCATAGTTAAGAATACATTGGCCTACATATCTGGCCAAATTAACAGGGACAGCATTGCCAATCATTTGTTCTAGATTAGATTTTGTTCCAGCAAAAATAAAGTCTTTAGGAAAAGTTTGGATATAGCTTCTCTCGCTCGTTGTTAGCGGTCTTAATTTTTCATTAAGATGACAAGCATCACCGGGATGTTGTCGATAGGTTTTGGGAATTGGTCGATTTACTCCTCGAATAGTAGGGCTAGGTTCATAAATACTGAATATCGCCCTTCTTTGATAGCTTCTAGGATGTCTATAATAGTATTCTATATCTAATTCTTTGCCCATATAGTCAAATACAGTCAGAGGTTGACTTGATAGATTTTCATTGATCTCATCGATTAAAAAATCATCTTCTTGCTTCATTTTACCGATCAGAAAATATCTTTTTCTAGTTTGAGGAACTCCGCAGTAACAAGAATTAATAACTTTTCCAGTCAAACCATAACCATGGCTTTTAAAAATTTGTTTTGCCTGAGTGAGTATTTTACTTTTCTCAATTCTATCCACATTTTCCATAACAAACCATTGGGGACTTACTCTAGTGACAATTTCAGCGAATGTGAGCGTTAGATTCGCTCGTCCTAAACCCTCGTTTCTCTTACCGGCACTGGAAAAGTCTTGACAAGGAGGGCTGCCGACAATAATCTCAGGATTATATTGAGCCAATATTTCTTGATTAGATTCTCTAGATAAATCGACATTAAATATCGGATGACTAAAGTTATTTCTATAGACATCTATAGCAGGTATCCAATTATCAAATGCAGCCACAATAGTAAACCCCGCTTTCTGGAAACCTAAAGATAAACCACCACAACCAGCAAATAAATCGATTGTGATCATTTTGCTCCCTCCTCTAAATTGACTCTCGAAAGCGTAAAATAAATTATCGGAATCGGGAGCTAGACCGTATAACTCTTTTGTACTTAACTCCGTCGGTTGAATTTTTAAATTTTCGTCAAGTTTCAGATATACATTTTTCAGTCCTTTCCCATCCAAGTAAGCGCACAAAGAAGCTGGAAATGAGGAGTTAAATTGATTTTTACCCCATCTTTCTTTTTGGGTAAAATCCCGAAATATGGCAGATTTTCCCATTACCTCAACCCGATCGCTGAAATTATCTCATCAATAATCTTAATAGCAATAAACGGCGCGATCACGCCTCCTACCCCGTAGATGAGGATATTGCGCCGCAATAGTTGGTCAGCAGTGAGCGGGCGAAATTGAACGCCTTTAAGTGCTAGGGGAATCAAAACGGGGATAATCAGGGCATTGTAGATCAGGGCCGAGACGATCGCCGATTGAGCGCTTTTCAAACCCATAATGTTTAAAGCACCGATCCCGGCGGCGGCGAAAATCGTCGGGATAATGGCGAAATACTTAGCGATATCGTTAGCCACCGAAAACGTGGTCAGGGCGCCGCGGGTAATTAATAACTGTTTGCCGATGGTTACTAAATCGATCAGCTTGGTCGGGTCGGAATCGAGATCCACCATATTGGCCGCCTCCTTCGCCGCTTGGGTTCCGGAGTTCATCGCCACACCGACATTAGCCTGGGCCAGTGCCGGTGCGTCATTGGTTCCGTCTCCCGTCATGGCAACTAACTTGCCCTTGGCTTGCTCGCGACGGATCACCTCGATCTTATCTTCTGGGGTGGCCTCGGCGATAAAATCATCCACCCCCGCCTCCGCCGCGATCACCGCCGCCGTGATCTGGTTGTCGCCGGTGAGCATGATCGTTCTCACACCCATGCGCCGTAATTGGTCGAAACGCTCTTTTAATCCAGGTTTCACGATGTCTTTGAGATAAATAACCCCGTAGATATCGTTACCCCGACAGACGGCCAGGGGAGTTCCCCCCAAACGGGAAACCCTTTCCTGTGCCTCATCGAGGGTCTGGGGAACAGAACCACCGCGGGAACGGACGAAACCTTTAATCGCTTCTACGGCTCCCTTACGGTATTCCTCGCCGGCCCTATCGGTGCCGCTCATGCGGGTACGAGCGGAGAATTCGATTCCCTCGCCGGGTTGGCCATCGATATCGAGGTTCGCGCCCAAATTCCGGGCTAAGGCAATGATCGAGCGTCCTTCTGGGGTTTCGTCGAAAAGGCTGGCCGCTAGACAGATGCGGGCTAATTCCTCGAGGTTATGACCGTTCACGGGGATAAATTCGTCAGCCAGTCGGTTGCCGAGGGTGATCGTTCCCGTTTTGTCGAGAAGGAGGGTATTCACGTCGCCGCAGGCTTCCACCGCGCGCCCGGAGGTGGCGATGACATTAAACTGAGCCACACGATCCATCCCAGCGATGCCGATCGCGCTCAATAAACCGCCGATCGTCGTGGGAATGAGAGCGACGAGGAGGGAGATCAAGATGGCGATACTGGAGCCGGCCCGAAAAGTATCCGCAACCGCCGGCCCGAGGCTCGTTTCCAAGAAACCGGCGATATAGTTCCCGATCGAGGGAATCGTGGCCACGACAATTAAAAAGACTTGGGTTAACACGGCCAGAAGTACCGTCAGCGCGATCTCGTTGGGGGTTTTCCTGCGCTCGGCCCCTTCCACAAGGGAGATCATGCGATCGATAAAACCCCGGCCGGGATCTTGAGTGATCCGTACTGTCAACTCGTCCGAGAGAAGCCTGGTGCCACCGGTGACGGAACTGGCGATGTCAGTGCCGGGTTGTTTGAGGACGGGGGCCGATTCTCCGGTGATCGCCGATTCATCCACCGAACCGATTCCCTCGATCACTTCCCCGTCGGCGGGAATCACGTCCCCAGCCACCAGTTTTACCCGATCGCCCCGACCCAAGGCCGTGGAACTGACCGACTCGATCGAGCCGTCGGCAAGGATTTTCCGGGCGATCGTGTCGCTGCGGGTGGAGCGCAGGGCATCGGCCTGGGCTTTTCCCCGTCCCTCGGCGATCGCCTCGGCGAAGTTGGCGAACAGCACCGTGAAGAAGAGGATCAGGGTGATGATGCCGTTAAGTAGCCGTTGTTGTCCCCTATCCCCTGCGATCGTGCCGAATAGATGCGGGTCGATCGTCACCAAGGCCGTGACGATCGTTCCTAACCAGACCACGAACAGGACCGGGTTACGCACGGCGATGCGCGGGTCGAGTTTGAGGAAGGACTGCCGGATCGCGCTTTGATAGAGACCGGTCCGGTTGACCTTGGGGGTGTGGTGGCGGTCGTCCCGGCGACCTCTCGGCACTCGCAACGGGCGGGAGGATTTAGAATTTCCTTTGTTCGTTCTCATAAATTATCCCAACTCCTAGCCGATCATCCGGGTGATTTGAAAGGCTTCCGCAATCGGCCCGAGGGCCAATATCGGGAAGAAAGTGAGCGCACCGAGAATTAAAATCACCCCCGCCGTCACGCCGGTAAAGAGTCCAGTATCGGTGCGGAGGGTTCCGGTGGTGGCAGGAACCGGTTGTTTGCGGGACATCCCATCGGCTAACAAGAGCAGGGCAGCGATCGGGATATACCGTCCGGCGAGTAAACTGAAGCAGGCGCTCAGATTCCACCAGAGAGCGGTAATCGTCGGTTTGGCACCAGCCGCGATCGCAAGCGGCGCGGGTTGGGAGTCCCCCAGTCCCTCGAATCCCGACCCGTTATTGGCGGCGGCGGAAGCGTACTCGTAGATAACTTGAGATAATCCGTGAAAGCCGGGGTTACTGATGCCCTGAAAGTCGGGAAAGGCAAGGGCGATCGCTCCGGGGATGAGGATGGCGATCGGGTGAACCAGCAGAATTAAAAAACTCGCTAACACCACTTCCCGCTTCTCGATTTTGCGCCCGAACAATTCGGGGGTTCTTCCCACCATTAGCCCGGTGACGAATACCGCTAGGATCAGATAGGCGAACAGGTAGGCTGTGCCGGTTCCCTGGCCGCCGAAGACGATTTGCAGGAACAGATTCGAGAGGGTGGCGAAGCCGCCGTTCGGCATCAAGGAATCGTGCATGGCGATCACAGCACCGCACATGGTGGCCGTGGTAGTTACCGCGTACAGGGCCGATTGCGCCCAACCGAAGCGTACTTCTTTACCCTCGAAGTTAACCGCTCGATCAACCCCTAGCAGCGAGTTAACCGCCTGGTTGCCGTTATATTCCCCGATCGCTGTGATGATCGTAAAGCCGATGAAGATACCGAGGGGAATTAGATAGATTAACCGAGCTTGCTTGAGATTATCGGCGAAAACCCCGTAGGTATAGATCAGGGAGGTGGGAATCGAGAGAATCGCTACCAACTGCACCAGATTGACGAATCCGTTCGGGTTTTCAAAGGGGTGGGCTGAGTTGCTGGCAAAAAAGCCGCCGCCGTTTTCTCCCAATTCCTTAATAATCTCGAAGTGGGCCACTGGACCGCGGGCGATCGCCTGACTGAGGTTGGGGTTTTCTAGCGTCGGCAAGATCGCCGGGCCCGCGAGGGTTTCCGGGACTCCGGCGATGATCAGGGCAATTGCTCCCACGATCGAGATCGGTAAGAGGATACGGGTGATCGCTCGGATCAGATCCACGTAGAAATTGCCCAACGGTCGCCCCGTCAGTCCCCGAATAAAGGCGATCGCCACCGCTAGACCGGTTCCGGCCGAGGTGAACATCTGGTAGCCGAGTCCCCAGATCTGACTCCCATAGCTGAGGGTGGTTTCTCCGGAATAATGCTGTTGGTCGCTGTTGGTGATAAAGGAAATCGTTGTATGTAGCGTGGTGTCCCAAGTGGGGGCGGGGATCGCCGTCGGGTTGAGGGGAAGGACTCCTTGGCCGGCAATCAGGGAAAAAACCAGAATTGCTATTACCGCATTACTGTAGAGAAGGGCGCAGAGGTACTGCCAGCCGGTCATATTCTCTTTCCTTTTCACCCCGACGAAGCTGTAAAGAAGACTCTCGGCTCGATCGCACAGTGGGTCGAGTAGGGTTCTCTGTTCCATAAAAACCCTAGCCATATACCGCCCGAAAAAGGGGGTGATTGCCACGATTATCAGGATCGTGAGCGCGATTTGAATCCATCCTTGCAGCATGGTTCGATCAACTCCAAAAAAAGACCAGTGGTCGGGATGATTATAGCGATTTGTCGCACCTTGACAAGCTAAGTAGGTAGGCACAATTATTTGTAGGATGGGTTAGCGGTAGCGTAACCCATGCGGGCGTTGGGTTTCATGCTTCAACCCAACCTACGTTCATTTTATATTTAATTCCACCCACCTACTTATATTTTTTCCGTTCGTTATCCTATCAGCTTTTACGCACTTATACAGAAATACTGACAATTAGCAATTATCAGTGACTCTTAGGATTTTACCTCACCAGTGGCTGAACAAACAGGAATAATTATGCAAACGCCATCGTAATTTTTAATTAGGTAGGTGTTAAAAATTGTCCGCTTCCCCCCCCCTATCTATTATTCACATATTTCTTAACATAAAATTTGACAAAAAGAGCCAAGTGTGCAAGACGGCTTAAGGTGGTTCTATCGGGTAACTAATTTGATGTAAATAGTTTCCAAGTCTCGCCGATATCATGTAAGGGATGTTCTTTGATACTTTCTACTCTACTTTTGACTTGGGCAGCCCTTAGCTCTCAAGGTTAAAAGTGAGGTGATGGCTATTAATCATCTGTGCCATTATTTTTGAAAAGTATTATTAATTAGGGTTGGCTGAATAAATGTGAAATATAGACTCCGAATGCTTCGCACCTACTTTTTGCAGCAAACCCTAAATTATTATTAAAAAAATACCAAAATTTACCTCTCTAAAACTTAACTAAAAAAGCCTATTTTTTGACTTTAAAATAATTTTTCAACCAGACTCAGCGACCGATTCGGTTTCTGAGGAGAGATTTATAAAGTTTTTTATAGCAATAAAGCATAAACTGATGAGGTATTATCCTCTAAATACTAGCTTCTAACTCCTGAAAAGGGAGACTTTCCACCTAGCCATTAAAATAACTGCTATCCCACCTTTCAGAATATGGTTTTGTGGGAATATTGTCTTCATCTTCCACTTCTGTCTGCGCTACATAATAAAATTTTAGCTCATGCAGCCTATCAGTGATCGCTCTTTCTACAGCAATTTTTATTCTTAATCTTCGGGTGTGGTTATCGTGATATTTCTCTCCCAAAGTTTTGAGGCTACGGGGCAGAATTTGGATAGCATTATTAATGATTTGATCGATTTTAATCTCTGGGAGATATTCGCCAAAAGAAGCCGGTAAACTCCCCAGCTGTTCCTGCACTTCTGCTATCACTAATTGCTCAACAAAATTAAGAGAAGGTCGGTTCATAAAACAATTTTTGGGTACTCAAAAACTGACCCCATTTTAATACCGAACGATCAAGAATAGGGTGATATTATGCCGTCACCATGGTGATTTAACTCACTGTTTTATCCAAGCTGATGGCCAAATACCGCCAATTTCGAGACCAGCTAGACCACTAGAGGCATCTATAATGGTTTTACCGCGACTATCAGCCAATTTTATCGATAATTTACCTTTGAGGGTATCTTGACAAGCAAAACAGAGACCTTTTTCCGTGGGTACACGCACGCGATCGGGAGGATGATCACTGATGCCGATTAAGACAATGGTATAATTCTCGTTGCTTGCCCTCATTTCCCAGTATCCCCAGGGTTGCACTGTCCAAGTTAGTTGAGAATTCCAGATATCAAACTTATAAAAGCGATTTTGCCAGTGAATACCGATAATTCCTACCGATTCCGTCCAGTTAAGAACTTTCCGGGTAGAACCCACTGCGGTTAAGGTTAAATCGGGATTTTCAGGGAAAGCATTACAATTAATCCAAAACCACTTTTCCGGGAAAGAATAACCCCAATTTTTCTCGCTATAAAAAGGTACATTCTCAAATTGGTAATTTTTTCCCCGATGGGTAATCATTCCCGTTGCTAAAGCATGAGCAGTTAAAATCTGCCAACCCGGGTCAAAAATCGGTAAATAAGATAATATTCCTGCTGTTGCTTGGGGTGGACGCTTTTTATCTCCCCAACTGTACCTAGTTTCAACGTGATAATCCCATTGACAGATTTCTCCGGTGACAGGATCATAAATTCGTCCTTGCTGCTGGTGTGCCGTTGCTTGATAACCTTCTCGAATAGACTCAAAAAAATCTGACGGGGAAAGCAGACAGGGACGGGTTTTTAAGTTAGTTTTTCCCCAATGGATAATGGCTAATTGCTGACGACTTGCCCAAAATTTATCCGTATCGGGAAAAGTGCGACAAAGATAATCAGATTCTATGGCTAAAATTTGCACCGCTCCGCCGCTATTGACTTGACCGCCGCTTGGGTCTTGAATAGAATACATAAAGGCGAATCCGTCGGCTAATTGCGGAATCATGACTCGGAAGTACCAACCTTCAAAGAATCGAGGAGTGATACCATCCCAATGGTAGCCAGAATGAGGGGGTTGTGAAGACATCTATGGGTTTATCTTTAGGTATTGATTTTGGCACGTCGGGAGCGCGAGCGATTGCTATTGATTCTAGCAAAAATATCGTCGCTGAGGTTCATTATCCCTTCACTAATGCCAATTTTCAGGATTGGCAAAAGTCCCTATTTTATTTATTGGATAATCTAGGGGATTCGGTGCGTTCAGAACTTAAATCGATCGCGATTAATGGTACTTCCTCGACGGTGTTATTATGTGATAATTGGGGTAATCCTCTTTCTGAGGCCATATTATACAATGACGGGCGAGGAATTGGGTTTTTAGAAGCAATTAAAGCCATTGCACCCCCTCACCATCCCGTGATTAGTGCCACCTCCAGTTTAGCCAAATTATTTTGGTGGAGTCAGCAAGAAATTTTTTCCCAAGCGCGTTATTTTCTCTCGCAAGCGGATTGGTTAGCATTTCTGCTGCACGGTAAACTGGGAATTAGTGATTATCACAATGCCTTAAAGTTAGGTTATGATCTCGAAAATCTCTGTTATCCCCATTGGTTAGAGAATTTACCGATGTTTAATTTATTACCGCAAATTTTTGCCCCGGGTACAGCGATCGATACTATTAAACCAGATTTAGTGACTTGTTTTGCTATCCCGAAAGATTGTTTAATTTATACGGGAACCACCGACAGCATAGCGGCATTTTTAGCCAGTGGTGCTAATTCTTTAGGGGCTGCAGTGACATCTTTAGGTTCAACTTTAGTTTTAAAATTATTAAGTAGCCAGAGAGTTGATGATAGTAACTATGGCATCTATAGTCATCGCTTAGGAAATTTGTGGTTAACCGGTGGGGCATCGAATACGGGAGGAGCGGTGTTAAAGAAGTTTTTTTCTGATCAAGAATTGAGAAATTATAGTTTAGCAATAGATGGACAAAAAGAAAGTAATTTAGATTATTATCCCCTCCTAAAAGCTGGCGAGCGCTTTCCCATTAATGATCCTTTTTTACCCGCAAAACTGACTCCCCGCCCCGATAATCCTCTAGAATTTTTGCATGGTTTACTAGAAAGTATTGCTCGCATTGAAGCTTTAGGTTATCAGCGTTTACAGGCATTGGGAGCCAATAAATTAGAGCGAGTTTATAGTGCGGGTGGTGGGGCAAAAAATCCGACTTGGAGAATAATTCGTCAGCGTCATTTAGGGGTTCCCGTGCTTTTATCTCAACAGGATCAAGCGGCCTATGGTACTGCCCTATTAGCACAGCAATCGGTTACGCTCTTGAAATAGTCTCATAGGTAGGGTTTGCGGCAAAAAGTTTGTTGGTGGGGTTAGGAGTCGGTCGTTAGGAGATAGGAGATAGGGTGATACGGTTTTGGGGCGATAGGGTGATGAGACAGCTTCCCCACTTCCCCACACCCTACACCCTTCGTTAATTAACCATAATAGGGTGGCTCATTACCCGGTTTCCATTTGATATTACAGCCTAAACTGGGTTTTTGGTTCGTCGGCACCGGTTGACCGGCTAAAACCTTGTCAATAGCGGTGCGGAGATCTTTGCCTGTCACCGGTACGCCATTACTAGGACGACTATCATCCAATTGACCGCGATAGACTAGAATGCGCTGACTATCAAAGAGGAAAAAATCCGGAGTACAGGCTGCTGTGTAAGCTTTCGCCACTTCTTGGCTTTCGTCATAGCATAAATTGAATTTAAAGTCAAGAGTTATCGCCATTTTTTTCAAATTTTCGGGCGAATCATCGGGATATTTCTCCACGTCATTAGAACTAATGGCGAGGATGCCCAGATTGGTGTTAGCATAATCGCGACCTAGACGGGTAAGTTCTTCTTGAATGTGTTTAACAAAGGGACAATGTTCACAGAGGAAGATGACTAACAGAGCGGTTTTAGCCGCAAAGCTGTCCAGAGAAATAGTTTCACCCGAAACCACATCGGGTAAGGCAAAACTGGGAGCTTTTGTCCCCAGATCTAACATTGTGGACTCGGTGCGTGCCATAAAGTTTCTACTCTTTTCTATAGGGAGGACTGAGATTTTTATAGCATTTCATGCTTCATCGCGCAAATTTAACGCCTTAATCAGCATCAGTGAACAGTAAACAGTGAACTGATAACTGATAACTGATAACTGATAACTGCCATAACCTACTGAAACTGATTTGGCCAATTTTCGATCACACGCTGACTTTCGCGAGCAATAACTAAAGCGTTATCGGGGACATTTTTAGTGATAGTTGAACCAGCGGCCACGGTGACATTTTTTCCTAATTCTAGAGGAGCTACTAGAACACTATTTGCGCCAGTTTTTGTGCCACTGCCGATCATAGTTTGGTGTTTTTTCACGCCATCGTAATTAGCAGTAATGGTTCCCGCACCCACGTTAACTTTTTCCCCTAAAGTGGCATCTCCCAGATAGGATAAATGGGCAATATTGGTTTTATTGCCGATGTCACTTTTTTTAATTTCAACAAAATTACCGACTCGACAATTAGCCCCAATTTTCGCTTCTCCACGCAAATGAGCATAGGGACCAATACGACAACCAGAATCCACCTGACTATCAGAAATAACCGAAAATAAGACCGTCACATCGCTGCCTATCTGACTATTTTCGATTAAACTCCCAGGACCTATACGACAACCGGAAGCAATTATCGTCTTGCCGCGCAGATGGGTTTGGGGTTCAATAATCACATCGGCACTGAGGGTGACAGTATCCTCAATGGTGACACTATCGGGGTCAATAATGGTGACTCCAGCGGCCATCCAATCATCTTTGACTCTAGTTTGCAGGATATCATAGGCGGCGGCCAATTGTTTGCGATCGTTAATGCCGCTAATTTCTAAACAATCCTCCACATCCACAGCCATGACGGGATCGAGAAAATTGACCACATCCGTGAGATAATACTCACCTTGATCGTTATTGGGCGTTAAATTAGGCAGTATATCCGCTAATTTTGACCAATTAAAGCAGTATATACCCCCATTAATCCGGTGGTTTTGTCGTTGGCCATCGGTACAGTCTCTTTCTTCCACAATCTCCTTAACGAGATTATTGCCATCACAAAAAACTCGACCGTAACCTTTCGGGTTAGGGAGGTTAGCAGTTAAGAGGGTGGCAGCGTTACCATGGTCTTGATGAATCTGGAGAAGATTTTGCAAGGTTTCAGGACGCAACAGGGGAACATCGCCATTTAAGACCAACAAATCCCCCTGAAAGTCCTCTAAATGGGGGATTAACTGCTGAATAGCATGGCCAGTGCCTAACTGTTCCTTTTGTTCGACAAATTCGATATCCGCAAGATGCTGTAGAGTATTTCGCACCTGTTCTCCCTGATAACCGATAATTACCAGTTTTCGCTGGGGATGTAAGGATTCGCTGACATTAAGCACCCGTTCCACTAGCGAGCGACTGCCGAGGGGATGTAAAACTTTCGGAAGGCTGGACTTCATTCGGGTTCCCTTACCCGCCGCTAAAATTGCTACCGCTACCATGGTCATGCTTGCCAATATCGTTCGCGACTGAGTATATCGCACTACGATCCCTTTGGTTGCAAGAATTTTTCCCCTCTTTCATCCTGTGCCAGTTGAGAAACTACCATAAAAAGGTTTTCTTTAAGACATTGTTAAGGTACAATACACAAATTGAAACAATTAAACATAATTAGCACTCTATAGATACCGCTATGACAACTGTACTAACAAAGGAATCGTCCGCCATGAAACAGATTCGCACCACCTACCAGGCTGACCAACAGGTTAAATACCTGCATCTGGAAGCGGAAATCGAGGTACTGCTGCAACAACTGCAAAACCTCAAGCGTAAAAACCAAGAGAATCAACACCTAAATTAAAGAAAATTTCCCTAAGAATTCTCAAATCCCACCCTCTTATCGGCGAGAAGGTGGGAAAATGTTTTTTGAGAATTCCAGATAGGTGTAGATTAATGATCAATTTTGCCTTACAGCAAGCCTTCGCCCGTCGTCATGCCCTGAAAGTGATCAGTGGGTTAAATAATTTCGATCGCTCGCAGGTTCTCTCAGTAGTTAAAGCTGCTACAGCCGGAGGAGCAACTTTCGTCGATATTGCCGCTAATGCTGACCTAATTCGGGCAGTAAAAGCCTTGACAAATTTACCCGTGTGTGTATCGGCCGTTGAACCAGAATTGTTGGTGATGGCAGTGGATGCAGGAGCAGATTTAATTGAGATCGGTAATTTCGATAGTTTTTATGCCCAAGGACGCATTTTTGAAGCGGCGGAAGTTTTAGCCCTCACCCGTCAAACTCGCGACTTACTGCCCGAAATTACCCTGTCTGTGACAGTTCCCCATTTCCTACCCCTCGATGAACAGGTGAGACTAGCAGAAGCTTTAGTTAGTCAGGGTGCCGATATCATTCAAACCGAAGGCGGCACTAGCAGTCAACCCCGTCACGCCGGTATTTTGGGACTGATTGAAAAAGCCGCCCCGACTTTAGCGGCAGCCCACGCTATTTCCCATGCGGTTAAGGTTCCCGTCCTCTGCGCTTCCGGTTTATCCAGCGTTACCGCTCCTATGGCGATCGCTGCTGGAGCGGCCGGTATCGGTGTGGGTTCGGCGATCAATCAATTGGATAATGAAGTGGCCATGGTGGCAGCCGTGCGCGGTTTAGTCGAATCTCTGCAAGCACAACCGGTCTATATTGCCAACTAGAACAAATTTTGTCTAGATACGACGGAGAAGGGGCCGTTTTCCCTTCTCTTTTTCTCTCTGTCACCAGTTATCAGTATTCGGGAGTCAGGAGTCAGGAGGCGGTCGTCAGGAGTCAGAAGTCAGGAGATAGGAGATTATTTTATTTATTCTCCCCACACCCCACACCCCAATTCATAATTCATAATTTATAATTCCCACACCCCACTTCCCCACACCCCCAACCCCATCAACTGTGGTAAAATGCGCTATGGCTCAAAACATTAGAGATAGAAGCACTCCACCATGATTCGAGATATCTTCATGCCCGCGCTCAGTTCCACCATGACCGAAGGAAAAATAGTTTCTTGGGTGAAGTCCCCCGGGGAAAAAGTCAGCAAAGGGGAAACGGTGTTAGTGGTCGAATCCGACAAAGCCGACATGGACGTAGAATCGTTTTATGATGGCTATCTCGCTGTAATTTTAGTCGAAGCTGGCCAGGAAGCACCCGTGGGGGAAGCGATCGCCTATATCGCCGAAACTGAAGCGGAAATTGAACTGGCCAAAGCTCAGGGAAAAACCGCCGCAGTCGCCCCTAGCAAGCCCGTAGAGACCCCAGAAATCGCTCCGCCTCCCGTTTCGATCCCCGTCGCCGTCGTTAAAGATAATGGCCGTTTAGTCGCCTCTCCCAGGGCCAAAAAACTGGCTAAAGAATTAAAGGTGGATCTGAAAACCCTAGTGGGTAGCGGTCCCCACGGACGAATTACCGCCGAAGACGTAGAAAAATCGACAGGAAAAGTCAGCACCGCCCCCGCTCCTGTCATTACTCCCCCGCAACCCGTCAGCGTCCCTGTAGCGGCTCCTAAAGCCCCGATTCCAACCAGCGCCCCAGTCGGCCGGACTGTTCCCCTTACCACTCTACAAAAAGCCGTCGCCCAGAATATGTCGGTTAGCCTACAGGTTCCCACCTTCCAAGTGGGCTACACTATCACCACCGACCCACTGGATCAACTCTATCAACAGCTAAAATCCAAGGGTGTCACCATGACGGCCCTGTTAGCAAAAGCGGTGGCCAACACCCTCGCTAAACATCCGATCGTTAATGCCTGCTATAGCGACGCAGGAATTCAATACCACGGGGCGATTAACGTCGCTGTCGCCGTAGCTATGCCCGATGGTGGCTTAATTACGCCGGTTTTGCGCTCTGCTAACCAGATGGATATCTATTCCCTCTCCCGCAGTTGGAAAGATTTAGTCGATCGCGCCCGCAGTAAACAACTGCAACCGGAAGAATATAATAGCGGTACTTTTACCATTTCTAATCTGGGAATGTTCGGAGTCGATCGCTTTACGGCTATCTTACCCCCCAACCAAGGCGCGATCCTAGCCGTGGGTGCTTCCCGTCCCCAAATCGTCGTCAATAAAGATGGTTTATTCGGAGTGCAAAAACAGATGACGGTTAATCTCACCAGTGACCACCGAGTCATCTACGGGGCCGATGCGGCCTCCTTCCTGCAAGACTTGGCTAAACTGATCGAAACTGAGGTGCAGTCTTTAACTATGTAATCAAAATCTAGACAGCAGGAGCCAAGGGAGTTTCTCTCTAGCTCCTGTTTTGTTGTTACTAAAAAAATGTAAAGAATTAGCTAAAATGGGTTTAACCCTATCTATCACCCCAAACTATCGCCCAAACAAGGCCAAAAAAAGTGTTAATCTCAGGGAACTTTAAGATCTAAGCTAATATCGGTAAATTAACCCCCGATCTCGCCCTATATATTAAGCCTACACTAATTCGTATTCCCACGCCCTAACGCCTACCCATAGGAAAAAATGATCACAGAGAATAGTCGCTTACGTTCAGAATTTTTAAATACACAGGTTATCACTCGCAATACAGGCAAAAAACTCGGCGTTGTTAAAGATATTCTTGTAGATATCGATCAACGAGAAGTGGTTGCCCTGGGACTCCGCGATAATATCCTCTCCCTGTCGGGAATGCCTCAATATATGTATTTATCGAGCATCAGTCAGACGGGAGACGTGGTTCTCGTTGAAGATGATAACGTCTTGGAATCCGTCGATATCGATGCTTATACTCCCTTAATCGGTAGTGACGTGATCACGGAAACCGGCGAACCTTTAGGCAAAGTCCGCGATTATCAATTTGATCCCCTTAGTGGTCAATTACATTCCATTGTCATCGCTTCCCTGGGATTGCCTCTTATCCCCGAACAATTGATCAGTACCTACGAAATTTCTATTGAAGAAGTGGTTAGCAGCGGTCCGAATCGCTTAATCGTCTTTGAAGGGGCCGAGGAACGTCTCACGCAGGTTAGTGTGGGGGTTTTGGAACGTTTGGGTATTGGTCGTCCCCCCTGGGAAAGAGAAGAGGAAGAAGCTTATTATACCCCCGCTGCTCGTCCAGAAAATCAGTTAGGTACGGGCATTCCCCTCCGCACCCCCGTGGAGGCCGCTAAACCCGTTGAGGAACGCTGGAGTGAGGATGAATGGGAAAAAGAACCCCTGCGTGCCACTCCCCCACCGCAAAAACGGGCCGAGGCTCGTTATTATGAGGAAGAATACGAGGAAGAAGAAGATAACTGGGGAGAAGCTCGCTCAGAACGCGCAGAAAGCTTTTCTCGTCCTCAGTACGACGATTACCAAGATAAGGCCGAGGATGATATGTGGGATGATGACGTGGAACCGGATTACAATCCCCCCCGGATCAATATCACCGAGAAGAAAAAGGAAAGAATCCCCGAATACGAAGACGGTTAATCTTTGACAGTCCCCCTATCCATTAGTTACACATTTCTTAACATAAAATTTGACAAAAAAAGAAAAGTGTGCTATGTGGACAAAGGGGGTTCTCTGGGGGGACTAAATATTTTTGGGATCACGTCGAGTGCATTGATTTGTCAGACCTTATAGATGTTCAATGAACTCTTCAACTGTGACTTGGGCTTGTTTCAGAATTCCACTTAATGTACCAACCTTCAATTCCTGATGTACAGGGACAACACAACCGATTTTGCCCTCTTCGGTTTCTTTCTTCATCACAACATGGCTACCTGTTTGACGAACTTGCTCGAAGCCTAAGCGTTCAAGAGATCTAATTGCCTCCCCACTAGAGATTCGTGGCAGCTTAGGCATAACTAACCTCAATACTGGTCGGGAGCATCTCACTTATGCAATGAGTATTAATACTTATAGCAGTCAAAAACTAGAAAATCTTCAACTTGATCACAAAGAGAAATGAGATTATAATAGTTATAACTTACAATTCAGAATAGCTCTCGATGGGAGGAATA
>NZ_JBHFLL010000061.1:0-1421 GCF_041928595.1 Microcystis sp. BLCC-F209 | reverse complement strand
CAGGGTAAGCTCATCTAATTTGGTATAAATTGTACTTGACAAAGATTTCTGAATAGGGTAATCAAATCGCCATAGCACCGTCCCGCACTGCCAGTACCCAGACTTAGCCGCTGCTACCTCTGTATAATTTATAATTAGCC
The DNA here is from genome assembly GCF_041928595.1 of Microcystis sp. BLCC-F209. Taxonomy (NCBI): domain Bacteria; kingdom Bacillati; phylum Cyanobacteriota; class Cyanophyceae; order Chroococcales; family Microcystaceae; genus Microcystis; species Microcystis sp. BLCC-F209. Next base: position 1,281 of record NZ_JBHFLL010000061.1, on the reverse strand, counting down.
TTAGTCTCACTGTTGTTGATGAAAATTAATGAGGAAATAGCTCATGGGTAAAGGTTTTGCTCCCGTTCTACCCACCGGAAATAAAGCTCAACTAAAACCTGAGCTTCCTTTAACATCAATAAATGAAATTCAAGCTAGTTTATTGACTTATCTTCAAGATATTCCTGACCCAAGAGTGTCCCGAACCCAAAAACATTTATTAACTGATATTTTAGTCATTGCTGTTTTAGCAGTTATAGCAGGAGCCAAAGGTTGGGAAGACATGGAAAATTATGGACTCAGTAAGCAGTCTTGGTTATCTGAGTTTTTAGAATTACCTAATGGCATTCCTTCTGATGACACTTTTCGGCGGGTTTTTGAACGGATTAACCCGGAAGTTTTGGCCAAAGTTTTGTCTCAATGGCTGCCCCATTTAATCGGTTCTCTTTCGGGGGAAATAGTTCCCATAGACGGGAAAAGTCTCAGAGGTTCTTACGACCGTAATCAAGGAATTAAAGCCTTGCATTTAGTGACGGCTTGGGCGGGGGAGCAGAAATTAGTTTTAGGACAAGTCAAGGTGGAAGATAAATCCAATGAGATTACTGCTATTCCCGCTTTACTAGAACTGTTAGACCTTCAAGGGGCAATTATCACCCTAGATGCTATGGGAACTCAAACGGCGATTATTAATCATATTCAAGCCAAAAAAGCTGACTACGTTGTCGCCCTTAAAGCTAATCATCCGACTCTTTATACTCAGGTCAAAAACTGGTTTGAGCAAGCTCAAGCACATCAATTTGATGGTATTCAATTTAGTTATGATTACCGTCTGGAAAAAGGTCATCATCGCCTCGAAAAACGTTGGTGTTGGGCTGTACCTTTAGAAGCTTTCGGCGGTCTTTATCAACAGGCTCAATGGCAAGGACTTCAAAGTATTATCATGGTTAAACGAGTTCGTCATCCTGGTCATAAAACCACTGGTGAAGTCCAATTTTATCTCAGTTCTCTCCCTGCTGATGCTCAAAAAATAGGTAATGCTATTCGTAAACATTGGGGCATTGAAAATCAGGCTCATTGGATTTTAGATGTTACTTTTAATGAGGATCAATGTCGGATTCGCTCTGGTCACAGCCCTCGTAATGGGAGCCTTCTTGAGACGAGTAGCACTTAACGCTCTTAACCAGGAATCCACTTACCGACGTAGTCTGGCACAAAAAAGTAAACGGGCGGCCATGGATAATAACTATATGATGGCTGTGCTGAAAGCCTTTTGTCAAGCCTAATTGAGATGCTCTTACCCTG
>NZ_JBHFLL010000060.1:0-5213 GCF_041928595.1 Microcystis sp. BLCC-F209 | reverse complement strand
GGAGGCAGCAGTGGGGAATATTGGACAATGGGCGAAAGCCTGATCCAGCAATGCCGCGTGAGTGATGAAGGCCTTAGGGTTGTAAAGCTCTTTTACCCGGGATGATAATGACAGTACCGGGAGAATAAGCTCCGGCTAACTTCGTGCCAGCAGCCGCGGTAATACGAGGGGAGCTAGCGTTATTCGGAATTACTGGGCGTAAAGCGCACGTAGGCGGCTTTGTAAGTTAGAGGTGAAAGCCCGGGGCTCAACTCCGGAATTGCCTTTAAGACTGCATCGCTTGAATCCAGGAGAGGTGAGTGGAATTCCGAGTGTAGAGGTGAAATTCGTAGATATTCGGAAGAACACCAGTGGCGAAGGCGGCTCACTGGACTGGTATTGACGCTGAGGTGCGAAAGCGTGGGGAGCAAACAGGATTAGATACCCTGGTAGTCCACGCCGTAAACGATGATAACTAGCTGTCCGGGCACTTGGTGCTTGGGTGGCGCAGCTAACGCATTAAGTTATCCGCCTGGGGAGTACGGTCGCAAGATTAAAACTCAAAGGAATTGACGGGGGCCTGCACAAGCGGTGGAGCATGTGGTTTAATTCGAAGCAACGCGCAGAACCTTACCAGCGTTTGACATGTCCGGACGATTTCCAGAGATGGATTTCTTCCCTTCGGGGACTGGAACACAGGTGCTGCATGGCTGTCGTCAGCTCGTGTCGTGAGATGTTGGGTTAAGTCCCGCAACGAGCGCAACCCTCGCCTTTAGTTACCATCATTTAGTTGGGTACTCTAAAGGAACCGCCGGTGATAAGCCGGAGGAAGGTGGGGATGACGTCAAGTCCTCATGGCCCTTACGCGCTGGGCTACACACGTGCTACAATGGCAACTACAGTGGGCAGCAATCCCGCGAGGGTGAGCTAATCTCCAAAAGTTGTCTCAGTTCGGATTGTTCTCTGCAACTCGAGAGCATGAAGGCGGAATCGCTAGTAATCGCGGATCAGCATGCCGCGGTGAATACGTTCCCAGGCCTTGTACACACCGCCCGTCACACCATGGGAGTTGGGTTCACCCGAAGGCGTTGCGCTAACTCGCAAGAGAGGCAGGCGACCACGGTGGGCTTAGCGACTGGGGTGAAGTCGTAACAAGGTAGCCGTAGGGGAACCTGCGGCTGGATCACCTCCTTTCTAAGGATAGCGGCGGAAAGCGCTCGATCTACGGATCGAGAAGAGCTTCCTCCCATTCCAAAGAACATAGCCGCCGTCCTCATGTCCCTTCATCACTGGATACCAGCCGCAAGGCTGGTTGCCTGAGCTGGCTTCTGCCGCCTGCGGCCTTCGGGTCAGCCGGGCCTGGCATGGGGGCCGGTAGCTCAGGTGGTTAGAGCGCACGCCTGATAAGCGTGAGGTCGTAGGTTCAACTCCTACTCGGCCCACCATTCGCCGGACGATTTGGTAGGGGGCCTTAGCTCAGCTGGGAGAGCGGTTGCTTTGCAAGCATCAGGTCATCGGTTCGATCCCGATAGGCTCCACCAATCCGCAGTTTTGAAGACGAGCTAGCGCAGCTAGTTCGCATCAAAACAAGGACGGCCAGCGCAGAAAAGCGCAGCCACAAGGCGCAGCTTTGCTGCGACTGACGGCTGCGGCGTGCGCGGTGCTCTTAAGCAAATCCAGTGATGAGGATCATCAGATCCGCTGCTTCGAGCAGCGGTAAGCGAAGCCGTTACGACGGCGTTCGCGTCTTTGACATTGTGAATGGGTTTTTCAAATCGATGCCGTGAGGTGTTCGATGTTCAGCTGACGCAGCTGGATGATCGGCACCGAACATCAAGGCTGAGATAATCAACCACACCAAGAAAACCATGCAACTCTGCTCTGCCGAGTTTCGTGTCGGTCGTTTGACCGATCCAGGGTTGTCATTGGTGGTGTGGACTCTCAAGCGTGAGGTAAGGGCGTTTGGTGGATGCCTTGGCATGTACAGGCGATGAAGGACGTGGCACGCTGCGATAAGCGTCGGTGAGTTGTGAGCAAACTTTGACCCGACGATTTCCGAATGGGGAAACCCACCTATCCCGATTATTCCTACGATGACTTGTTCATTGTTGGAGTAATCGAGAAACAGGTATCACTTAGCTGAATAAAATAGGCTTCGTGAAGCGAACCCGGAGAACTGAAACATCTCAGTACCCGGAGGAAAAGACATCAACCGAGATTCCGTTAGTAGTGGCGAGCGAACGCGGACCAGGCCAGTGCCTTCTTTTCAACTAGCAGAACAGTCTGGAAAGGCTGACCATAGCGGGTGACAGTCCCGTATGCGAAAGTGATGAAGAAGGACTCGAGTAGGGCGGGGCACGTGAAACCCTGTCTGAACATGGGGGGACCACCCTCCAAGCCTAAATACTCGTACATGACCGATAGCGAACTAGTACCGTGAGGGAAAGGTGAAAAGCACCCCGATGAGGGGAGTGAAACAGTACCTGAAACCGAACGCCTACAAGCAGTGGGAGCATCTTTAAGGTGTGACCGCGTACCTCTTGCATAATGGGTCTGTGACTTAGTGTATCAAGCAAGCTTAAGCCGTTAGGTGTAGGCGCAGCGAAAGCGAGTCTGAATAGGGCGACTTAGTTTGATGCATTAGACCCGAAACCCGGCGATCTAGGCATGACCAGGTTGAAGGTGGGGTAACACTCACTGGAGGACCGAACCGTTTAATGTTGAAAAATTATCGGATGAGTTGTGTTTAGGGGTGAAAGGCCAATCAAGCCGGGAAATAGCTGGTTCTCCGCGAAATCTATTGAGGTAGAGCCTTGGACGAATACCCTAGGGGGTAGAGCACTGGATGGTTGCGGGCGGCGCGAGCTGTACCAATACTAACCAAACTCCGAATACCTAGGAGTACTATCCAGGAGACAGACGGCGGGTGCTAAGGTCCGTCGTCAAAAGGGAAACAGCCCTGACCTACAGCTAAGGTCCCCAAGTCATCACTAAGTGGGAAAGCATGTGGGAATCCCAAAACAGCCAGGAGGTTGGCTTAGAAGCAGCCATCCTTTAAAGAAAGCGTAACAGCTCACTGGTCTAAATAAGGGTTCCTGCGGCGAAAATGTAACGGGGCTAAAGTGATGCACCGAAGCTTAGGGTGTGTAGTTTACTACACGCGGTAGCGGAGCGTTCCGTAAGCCTGCGAAGCCGAAGGGTAACCGACGGTGGAGGTATCGGAAGTGCGAATGCAGACATGAGTAGCGATAAAGAGGGTGAGATGCCCTCTCGCCGAAAGACCAAGGGTTCCTGCTTAAAGCTAATCTGAGCAGGGTGAGCCGGCCCCTAAGACGAGCCCGAAGGGGGTAGTCGATGGGAACCACGTTAATATTCGTGGGCCTGGTGGTAGTGACGGATCCCGTGTGTTGTATGTCCTTATCGGATTGGACATGCTTCGAAGGGGTTCCAGGAAATAGCTCCACCGTATAGACCGTACCCGAAACCGACACAGGTGGTCAGGTAGAGTATACCAAGGCGCTTGAGAGAAGTGTCCTGAAGGAACTCGGCAAATTGCCTCCGTACCTTCGGAAGAAGGAGGCCCTGCTTCTGGGCAACCAGTAGCAGGGGGCACAGGCCAGGGGGTAGCGACTGTTTAGCAAAAACACAGGGCTCTGCTAAGTCGGCTTCAAGACGACGTATAGGGCCTGACGCCTGCCCGGTGCCTGAAGGTTAAGTGGAGGGGTGCAAGCTCCGAAACGAAGCCCAGGTAAACGGCGGCCGTAACTATAACGGTCCTAAGGTAGCGAAATTCCTTGTCGGGTAAGTTCCGACCTGCACGAATGGCGTAACGACTTCCCCACTGTCTCCAGGACATGCTCAGCGAAATTGAATTCTCCGTGAAGATGCGGAGTACCCGCGGTTAGACGGAAAGACCCCGTGCACCTTTACTGCAGCTTCAGAGTGGCATTAGGAATTAATTGTGTAGCATAGGTGGGAGGCTTTGAAGCACTGGCGCCAGCTGGTGTGGAGCCTACGGTGAAATACCACCCTGTTGATTTCTGATGTCTAACCTCGAACCGTTATCCGGTTCAGGGACCCTCTGTGGCGGGTAGTTTGACTGGGGCGGTCGCCTCCTAAAGAGTAACGGAGGCGTGCGAAGGTTGGCTCAGATCGGTTGGAAACCGATCGTTAGAGTGCAATGGCATAAGCCAGCCTGACTGCGAGACTGACGAGTCGAGCAGAGACGAAAGTCGGTCATAGTGATCCGGTGGTCCCTCGTGGAAGGGCCATCGCTCAACGGATAAAAGGTACGCCGGGGATAACAGGCTGATGATTCCCAAGAGCTCATATCGACGGAATCGTTTGGCACCTCGATGTCGGCTCATCACATCCTGGGGCTGGAGCAGGTCCCAAGGGTTTGGCTGTTCGCCAATTAAAGTGGTACGTGAGCTGGGTTCAGAACGTCGCGAGACAGTTTGGTCCCTATCTGCCGTGGGCGTCGAAATTTGAGAGGAGTTGACCCTAGTACGAGAGGACCGGGTTGAACATACCTCTGGTGTACCAGTCGTTCTGCCAAGAGCGCAGCTGGGTAGCTATGTATGGACGGGATAACCGCTGAAAGCATCTAAGCGGGAAGCCTCCCTCAAGATAAGATTTCTTAGGACGGTGGTAGACCACCACCTTGATAGACTGGATGTGGAAGCGCGGTAACGTGTGGAGCTAACCAGTACTAATTGTCCTATTCGCGCTTGATGAGTCCCACCATCAATGACAGCTCTGCTGATCATTGAGGTTGATCCTCAAAGCCTTGGTGCACGCATCGATTTGATACCCAATTACACCTGCTTCATTGCTTGGTGACCATAGCGTCAGTGACCCACCCGATCCCATCCCGAACTCGGCCGTGAAACCTGACTGCGCCGATGGTACTATTGCTCAAGCACTGGAAGAGTAGGTCGTCGCCAGGCATTGAAGCCGGTGTAATCGGAAAAACCCATTCACATTGTCAGATACGCAACACGCGTCGCGCTAAACCGGCGCGGCGCGTTTTTGCTTTCAAGGCACCCCACACGGTGCCCCTCAGATGGCGCGGGGTGGAGCAGCCCGGTAGCTCGTCAGGCTCATAACCTGAAGGTCGTTGGTTCAAATCCAACCCCCGCAACCATCAACACACACACAGCCGCCCCACAGGGCGGCTTTTTTTGTTGAACACTCCACGTCAACACAACATTGCCACAACATCTCTCCGGCGC
>NZ_JBHFLL010000006.1:0-37557 GCF_041928595.1 Microcystis sp. BLCC-F209 | reverse complement strand
TTTCGCTTCGCTTTCGCTTCGCTTCAACCGCGCATTTACCAATGTATCTAACTTCCCCAGGTTTGTCAACCCCTTTTGGCAAAATTTTTTGATCTTTTTTCTATCCCTTGCTACGTAAGCCTTTCAGCTTTTAAGCTTTTTCTGGTCGGGTATTTTTGTTTAGTAAATTTGTTCTAATTTAGCCCTTGATGGAGGTGACGAGGTTTTTGAGCAAGAGCAAGCTGGAGTATGAGGGGATTTGGCATCATCTCTGGAGGACGACCTAATGTTCTGGCGTTGTCTGTTGCCTATAGTCAACAACTCAGCCACCACTTATCAATAACAATTTCTAGTCAGCTTGCTCCTGTTCCCGATTCTTGCTTTAGCTTTTTGCCTGCCATTGCTAGATCTATTTTGAGCAAGAGAAGCTGAGAACCTTTGGGGCCAGGCTTTTGAACCAAGCTTGTGTCCGTCTGGGCCAGTTTTCCTAGCCATTGCCTGATAACTGATATATTTCCTGAAAAACTGGGCAATCTAGGACTAGACAGCATCGTGATAAGGGGGATAAGACCTTGGACTCCGCTAACGCTCAGAAAATTCTCGGCTATTTCATCGAAGAAGCAAAAGAACACCTAGAAACTTTGGAACAGGGGATTTTAGACCTAGGCAATCTGGTCAACAATACTGAACAGATGAACGAGATGTTTCGTGCCGCCCATTCGATCAAGGGGGGGGCGGCCATGTTAGGTTATGGCAGTATCCAAAAAACTGCTCACCGTCTTGAGGATGCTTTCAAAATACTGAAAGAAAATCCCCTGCAAGTGGATCAAAAATTAGAATCTTTGTTCCTCAAGGGTTATGATCTGCTGCAGACATTGATCGATAAGCTGCCCGGTCCATTAGGGTTGCAAGCCGAAGAAGCTAACGCTATGGTTAAAAAAGGTGAACCGACTTTTGCCGAATTGCAGGCCCATCTTAACTATCTTCTCGACCAAAAAAAATCTACTCCAGCTATTGCGGCAGCGTCTTCTATCTCCATGAGCGTCAGAGCTATCCTCAAACAGATGTTACAACTGTTCAAACAGGAAGAAACCAGTGCTTCCCGTCAGCAATTACAAAAATTAACTTTATCTCTATCTCAATTGGCTTCGGAACAGCAAAACTGGCAATATTTAGTTAAAAATGCCCAATCTGCCCTGGCTAACCCCAAACATTCCTACCGCACTCTCGCCCCGGTTATTATTAAAGAATTAAAACAAGCCAGTGATTTATTAGAATGGGGTCGCGGGGAAGAAATCACCGTCAGTCAAGAATTGCAATTATTAGCCACCGCCAAATTACCACAAATCCTGATTACCCTAGAACCGGAATTGGTAGCTAGTACCCTGCTGCAAATGTTCAATCGGCAACAGGTCTCGCAACTGGTACAGTTATTACAAACGAGACGTTGACATCTGCCCAGGCGTAAATAAGGTGGGGGATTCCCAGGAGAATAAACATAATTGTTTTTAATTTTGGTGAGTTAGGAAGATATGTAATTGATTGTGGGCCAACCGAGGTGGCAATAATCCCAGAGGGGGAATTGGGATAGAGCCAAACCAGAAAAAGCTAAGATATGGCAAGATAAAAACTTAATGCTGACGGCTGACCAATATCAGACCCGATGCAGTATCTCTTGAGTCACCGGTCAAGCTGGGATTTACTGAGAGTAAGCGATCTGCTAGAGTTTTAACGTTCGTTAAATTTCTCGGGCAGAGAAAACAAACAAAACCATAATGGTGTTAGTGGGTGTGTGGAAGTGCTTAAAAATCTCAATTTTTCGGGGCGATATTCCTCGCTGGCCCTGCTGCTGGCTATTTTCGGATTATTTCACGGGACGGTCATGGCCGAAGAAAAACCGCAACCAACGGTTTTTTCACCTGTCGAGGAGATAGTACAGTCTCCCCCGGCGACGGCAGAAACTACTCCACCCGTGGCACCAGCACCGGAAACCCCGACGGAAACACCAAGCCCTGTAGAAACTCCCCCAACAGCGCCACCAGCGCAGGCCGAGGAGTCGCGAGTTTTGGTGGCTGAAGTGGTAGTACAGGGGGGCGATCGGGAATTAGAAAATCTAGTTTATAATACCATTCGCACCCGACCAGGACGAGGTGCGACTCGATCGCAACTGCAAGAAGACATTAACGCCGTTTTTGCCACGGGTTTTTTTGCCGATGTGCGGGCAGTTCCCCAAGATACGCCCCTAGGGGTGCGAGTCACCTTTGAGGTGCAGCCTAACCCCGTTTTTCAGGGCGTACAGATTCAAATCGCCCCGGAAACCGTGGACAAATCGATTTTACCTGCTGGGGTGGTCGAGGAAATTTTCGCCGGTCAATACGGCAAAACCCTGAATTTGAGGGAATTACAGGCGGGGGTGAAAAAAATCAATGACTGGTACAGCAAAAACGGCTATGATCTAGCCCAGGTAATCGGTGCGCCGCAAGTAACTCCCGATGGTCGGGTGATTCTGGTCATTTCCGAAGGTTTAATCGAAAAAATTCAAGTACGCTACTTTAACGTTGAACAGGAACCAGTCAACGGTAAAACCAGAGAATTTATCATTACTAGGGAAATGCGCCTAAAAGCGGGGGATATTTTTAACCGCAATACGGCCCAACAGGATTTACAGCGTGTTTTCGGTCTCGGTTTATTCGAGGATGTGCGTCTGTCTTTTTCCCCCGGCAGCGACCCAAGGGAGGTGATTGTTAACGTTGATGTGGTGGAAGGTAATACCGGTTCCGTGGCCGCTGGGGGTGGTATTAGCTCGAATGCGGGCCTATTCGGTACTGTCAGCTATCAACAGCGCAATTTTGGCGGTAATAACCAAACTTTGGGGGCAGAAGTTCAGTTAGGGGAACGGGAATTTTTATTCGATCTGAGTTTTTCCGATCCTTGGATTGCCACGGATAATTTCCGCACTTCCTACACGGTCAACGTTTTCCGGCGACAGTCGATTTCTCTAGTTTATGATGGGGAAGATTCCTCAATTCGGACCCTTAACGATAATGATAGTCCCCGTATCGTCCGCACGGGTGGCGGTATTACTTTTGTCCGTCCTTTGGCCCCTGATGTTTTTACAAAACCAAAATGGGTGGTTTCCCTAGGTTTTAACTATCAACAGGTACAGGTGCAGAATGCCAATGGTGACATCTCCCCCTTGTCTGCACCCCTCAACGGTTTTGGCAGTCAACAACTGTCTTTTAGTTCCTCTGGGACTGATGATCTACTTTCCCTCAATATTGGCGCTATTCAAGATTTTCGCGACAATCCCCTGCAACCCACCAGTGGTTCTTTCCTGCGTCTAGGTTTGGAACAAACTATCCCCGTCGGTTCTGGCAGTATTTTCGGCACTCGTGTTCGGGGTAGTTACAGTTACTTTATCCCCGTTCGGTTTATTAATTCCTTTAATCTCTTTGAAACCGATATTTTTAAAGGTCAGCAATCCCTAGCTTTTAATGTGCAAGCAGGGACAGTATTAGGCGATTTACCCCCCTACGATGCTTTTATTGTTGGGGGTAGTAACTCTGTACGGGGTTACGCTGAGGGAGAAGTGGGTAGCGGTCGCAGTTATTTCCAAGCGACGGCCGAATATCGTTTTCCCATTGTGGCAATTATCGGAGGGGCATTATTTGTCGATTTCGGCACTACTATTGGTTCCCAAGGTGATGTCCCCGGTCAACCCGGTATTGTCCGGGATTTACCCGGTACTGGTCTCGGTTACGGTTTAGGTGTTCGGGTACAATCTCCCGTCGGCCAAATTCGGGTTGACTACGGTTTTAATGTCGATGGTAGTTCTCGTATTCATTTCGGTATCGGGGAACGATTCTAATCAGTTATCAGTTATCAGTTATCAGTTACCAGTTACCAGTTATCGATGAATTTAGTTATTTTTGCTGTTCACTGATAAAAGCTTTATTACTTGATAATTATGGTTTCTACTATCGCTAAACAATTTGAATTATCGGGAATTGGCCTACATTCGGGGGAGATAACCCGGGTGCGCGTCTGTGGGGCAAATCCAGGAGAAGGACGTTATTTTGTCCGTAGAGATTTAGCCAATCAACCGATTATTCCCGCTCTAGTTTCTTCGGTTTACCAAACGACTTTATCAACAGAATTGGGACGAGGAGAAGCAAAGGTTAGAACTGTTGAGCATTTATTAGCGGCCTTAACCGCTTTGGGGGTAGAGGATGCTCGCATTGAGGTGGATGGTGCGGAAATTCCCCTCCTTGATGGTTCGGCCAAAATCTGGGTGGAAGCGATCAAAAATGCTGGTTTAAATAACTCTTTTTCTCCATCAGATTTAACCATTTCTCAACCGATTTGGTTGTACGAAGGGGATGCTTTTGTGGCGGCGATTCCTTCCCCTGAATTACGTTTTACCTACGGCATCGATTTTACTTATAAACCGATCGGTAATCAATGGTATAGTTGGAGTCCTAATCAAGAAAGTTTTCAAAATGCGATCGCAGATGCTCGGACTTTCGGTTTTGCCGATCAAATTGAGTATCTGCAAAAGGCTGGTTTAATTAAAGGAGGCAGTTTAGAAAATGCTTTAATCTGCGATCAAAATCAATGGTTAAATCCTCCTTTACGCTTTGATAATGAGCCAGTAAGACATAAATTATTGGACTTAATTGGTGATTTGAGTTTACTGGGAACCATTCCCACTGCTCATTACATGGCTTTTAAAGCCAGTCATAAACTCCACGTTCAATTAGCCAAAACAATTCAGGGTTAATTATACTAAATTATGTTTAAAAGGTATAGGGGAGTGGGAAGTGGGGCTGTCTAGAGGCGGGGTTTTTACTTCTGTCGATGAGATGGCTTTGGCTCGCTCGTTCTCTACTCAAGCCTTTATCCTAGCATTGATAACCCTTGTCTATCAGCCGTCAGCTATCAGAATCATTCCAACACCGTCGGGTTTGCTCGGTGACAGGTTGCCAATCCGGAACTCAACCCACCAGAGCAGCATCGCACTTTAACCCACAGTTTCAATAAATGTGCATGGTGCGTTCCCCAAAATCGATCGGTGGAGCAGTAGGACTTGCATTAGGGAACGCACCCTACAGCGATACCGATCGCACTTTCCCCTATATCACCCCCAAAAGCTTGTTAGCCAGATTAGCATATTGCCAAAAACCTTGTTGGCTCTCTTATTTTTTGTGTGATAAGTTTAACTTATATAGTAGTGATCGATCTCTGTGTCCTTTGTGCCTCTGTGGTTCGTTCCATGGGTTTTCAGTTCACCGATTACCGATGACTGTTTACCGATCACTAAACAAACCCCACTTCCCCGAACATTTGTCAAGACTCCCAGGGAAAAAGCCGCGTTTGTTCACACAGCTTAATTAAGAGTTGTAACTTTTAATGAACAGGAAGGGAGTCTAGGGCTGAGAGCTTGCTATAGTGAATCCTAGCCGTTTTTTCACGGCTCGTCATTATCAAGTCAGAGCCTTTACTCGTCTCAATCATCATCCCAGAGTAAAATCAATAATCCCTATGGTCAGCACGATCCAAAAACCAGAATTCGAGGAAATCCGTCCGGGTATAAAAGTTCCCGCTAAAGAAACGATCCTCACTCCCCGCTTCTACACCACTGATTTTGAAGCGATGGCGGAAATGTCGATCGCCGCTAACGAGGAAGAACTGAAAGCGATTTTAGAGGAATTCCGTACCGATTATAACCGGCATCACTTCGTTCGCAATCAAGAATTCGATCGCTCTTGGGAGCATATTGATGGCGAAACTCGCCGCTTATTCGTGGAATTTCTGGAAAGATCCTGCACGGCCGAATTTTCCGGCTTTCTTCTCTACAAAGAACTCGGCAGACGTTTAAAAAACAGAAATCCCGTCCTCGCGGAATGCTTTAACCTCATGTCCCGGGACGAAGCGCGTCACGCTGGATTCCTTAATAAGGCTTTATCGGATTTTAACCTCTCCCTTGACTTGGGATTTTTAACCAAAAGCCGTAACTACACCTTCTTTAAACCGAAATTTATCTTCTACGCCACCTATCTTTCCGAAAAAATCGGTTATTGGCGTTATATCACCATTTATCGTCATCTCGAACAACATCCCGAAGATCGGGTTTATCCGATTTTTAACTTCTTCGAGAATTGGTGTCAAGACGAAAACCGTCACGGGGACTTCTTCGATGCGATCATGCGCGCGCAGCCTGATATTCTTAATGATTGGCGCGCTCGTCTCTGGTGTCGTTTCTTCCTGCTTTCGGTCTTCGCTACGATGTATCTCAATGATACTCAGCGTTCCGGTTTCTACGCCATTCTCGGTTTGGACGCTCGCGAGTACGATAAGTATGTAATCGAGAAGACCAATGAAACCGCAGGCCGCGTCTTCCCGATTGTTCTTGATGTGGATAGTCCTGAATTTTATGATCGCCTAGAGATTTGTGTTCGCAATAACGAGGGATTACGGGCGATCGATAGCGAAAACAGTGCCGCACCAGTTAAATTCCTGAAGAAATTGCCGATCTTCGCCTCTAACGCTTGGCAATTTCTCAAATTGTACCTGATGAAACCGATTCGGGTCGATAAATTAGCCGGTAGCGTCCGTTAAAAAGTTTGTTTTCTTGAGACATGGTGAGGGTGGGTAAAACCACCCTTTTTTTGTCGATAAAATTCTTAAGAAAATCCTCTAACATTTCTATCCTCGCTAGACTGGATCCCAGGGGTGTTAACTAGGTTTTTACTTTTTACTTTTTCCTGTCAAAAATATGGCTATTTATAGTGAATTACCCACAGGACAACGTCTCTATCTCGATAATCAAGGGCTGCAGACGATTGTAACTCTCGCTAGTGGTGCTGTGGGACAACAACAGCAGTCTAGCAGTAGTTTTGCTACGGGAGTTTGGACACAAGAACCCCAAATAGAGATAATTCCCCAAGGGGCAATTATTGAAATTATCACCGAAACCGGACCCCACAGAATCCAAATTCAAGGAAGCAGTATCAGTTTTTCCTCTCCTCATACCTCTGGAGTTTCTCAGTCCTCTCAATCGACCACTGCTACCAGTTTCTCCTCCTCACCGATGCAACCAATGCAACCGATGCAACCGATGCAACCGATGAAAATGGGTAATATGTCGATGAATTTTGCTCCCATGGAAATGCAAATGGGAGATATGAAAATGAGTATGGGAGACACAAAAACCGTCAGTAAAACGCAATTTTGTAGTCAATGCGGGGCAAAAGTAGCGGCAACTGATCGCTTTTGTAGTAGCTGTGGTCATCAGTTACAGTAATAGGCAGTGAGCTAGATAGGTAAAACCTGTTTAGCTAGATTCACAAGGCCTTTTGTGGCAAAATTTTGTCTATATTGGCTAAATTGATCCGCAGAGGGGGAACATACCCCCTGTCTGGTTTTAATCCGAACTGAGGTTAACCACGGCTAATTCTAATCTTGGCTCTTCCTTTTCTAGCTCCTTTTTGCTAAAACTTAAAACTTCATCCAGACAATCAATTACCACCGTATCCCCTTCCATAAAAGCTTGTTCGAGAATTTTTGTGGCTAAAGGATTCTCTAACTCCCGTTGGATAGCGCGTTTTAAAGGTCGCGCACCGTAGGTGGGATCGTAACCAACAGTAACGATATGGTCTTCTGCTGCTGCGGTTAATTCCAGATTGATTTTTTGTTCTGCTAATAATCTTTCCAGACGCTGTAATTGCAGACGAACAATGTAACGCAATTCTTCTTTTTTCAGGGTGTGGAAAATAATTAAATCGTCGATACGATTCAAAAATTCGGGACGAAAATGACTCCGCAAAGCTGTTAAAACCCGTTTCCGCATCTCCTCATAATCGGCATCTTCGGAAACATTTAAAATATGGTCACTGCCAATATTACTGGTCATGACGATAATCGTATTCCGAAAATCCACCACTCGCCCCTGAGAGTCGGTAATGCGCCCATCGTCAAGCACTTGTAATAAAATGTTAAAAACATCCCGATGGGCTTTTTCCACTTCATCCAATAAAACCACAGAATAGGGACGACGACGCACCGCTTCCGATAGTTGTCCCCCTTCCTCGTAACCCACATAACCCGGAGGCGCGCCGATTAACCGCGAAACCGCGTGTTTTTCCATGTATTCCGACATATCGATGCGAACCATGGCTTCTTCGGAGTCGAACAGTAACCCCGCCAAGGCCCGCGCTAACTCGGTTTTACCCACTCCCGTGGGTCCCATAAATAGAAATGAACCAATCGGACGGGAGGGATCTTTCATTCCTGCGCGTGCGCGTCGAATCGCCGCTGCTACTGCCGTGACCGCTTCATTTTGTCCGACCACTTTTTTCTGTAAATGAGACTCCAATTCTAATAATTTTTGTCGTTCCGATTCCATTAAACGATTGACGGGAATTCCTGTCCAACGGGCAACTATTTCGGCGATATCGGCATCAGTTACCTGTTGTCTTAATAGGGTTGCCCCGGCAACTTGAATCGTTTCTAGTTCTTTTTCTTTTGCTTCTAATTCCCCTTGTAAAATTTCCAGTTTGCCATACTTTAATTGGGCCGCTTTATTGAGATCATAAGCTCGTTCCGCCTGTTCCACCTGTAGGCGCAATTGTTCTTCTTCCTCTCGCAATAATTTAATTTCCTCGGCAATATGTTTTTCTGTTTGCCATTGGTCAGCGAGAGGCTTTTGTTTACTTTCTAATTCCTCAATTTCTTCGATAATTCTTTCTAAACGCTCTTGAAAAGCTCGATCTTTTTTCTCCTCTTTTTCTAAAGAGAATTTTTCCATCTGTAACTGCATTAAGCGACGATCTATCATTTCCAAATCGGCGGGTTTAGTGGTACTTTCTACCTCTAATTTTGCCGCCGCTTCATCGACTAAATCGATCGCTTTATCCGGTAAAAAACGATCGCTAATATAACGATGGGATAGGGTAGCTGCTGCCACTAGGGCCGAATCGGTAATTGTCACCCCATGATGCAGCTCATAACGTTCTTTTAAACCCCGGAGAATCGAGATAGTATCCTCCACGGAAGGTTCCTTAATATAAACCTGTTGAAAACGTCTTTCTAAAGGGGGATCCTTTTCAATATGATTGCGATATTCATCTAAAGTTGTCGCCCCAATACAGCGCAATTCTCCCCGGGCTAACATAGGTTTTAATAGGTTGCCCGCATCCATCGATCCTCCTTCCCTAGAACCCGCACCGACAACAGTATGTAGTTCGTCGATAAAGAGAATAATTTGCCCTTCTGATTGGGTCACTTCTTTCATGACTGACCGCAATCTTTCCTCGAATTCGCCTCGATATTTTGCCCCAGCGATTAAACTTCCCATATCGAGGGAAATTAACTGACGATTTTTCAAAGATTCGGGAACATCTCCGTTAACAATCCTTTGGGCCAATCCTTCAGCAATAGCGGTTTTTCCTACCCCCGGTTCACCGATTAAAACCGGGTTATTTTTAGACCGTCGCGAGAGGACTTGTACCACCCGTCGAATTTCTTCATCGCGACCGATAACCGGGTCTAATTTGCCTTCTTTGGCCGCCGCTGTTAAATCCCGGCCATATTTATCTAAAGCTTCGTATTTTTCCTCTTGATTGGGTTCAGTAACCTTTTGAGTACCGCGAATCGCTTTGATGGCTAATTCTAAATCTTGGGGGTCAAGATTGAAAGTGCGTAAACATTTCCGGCCAACCCTTTCATCTTCGGCAAAACCGACGAGAAGATGTTCGACGGAGATAAATTTATCTTGCCAACTTTCCCGGGATGCTTCCGCTCGATCGAGCAGCAGATCGAGACCACGACCTAGGTATAATTGATCGACGATGGCCACTTTTGGCTGTCGGTTGGTGAAGACTTCTAGCTGTTGTTGCAGTCGGGGAATTTCTATATTAGCTTTTTGTAAAATCCGGGTGGCTAGACCGTTATTCTGCTCTAGGAGGGCAATAATAACGTGTTCCACCTCTAAGGTCTGATTTTTGAAGCGTCGCGCAATTTCTTGCGATTTAACGATCGAATCCCAAGCTTGTTCGGTAAATTTATTCGAGTCTGTGGGTTGCATTCTGCACCAATGAGGAAAGCCAGTGTCAGAGGTATAGTATAGCAAGGAGTCTCGATCGATCACAAAGTTCCAGACTCGACAAAGGGTCTGACTGGAAAGAGGGTGTGGGGTGTAGGGTGTAGGGTGTGGGGTGTAGGGTGTGGGGAGAATAAATAAAAAAGTCTCCTATCTCCTATCTCCTGACTCCTATCTCCTGACTTGAAAATAGAAGCTGAAATAAGGCAAATTCGTCAATCATACTAAATCCGTTGAGCATAGGCCACATATCAGGAGAGGCACTCCTGCGAGTGAAGTGACTCTCAAATTATTACAGATGCGTCAGCGGCTGCGTGTAAGCATCCCACCGAAAAACTAATGCGCTCCGGGGTTTGGGGGGTAGAACCCCCCAAAAGCTTGGATTGAGTAATCAGATCTGAAGTAATACTAAATCCGTCGAGTATAGGTTACATATCAGGAGAGGCACTCCTGCAAAAGGGGGAATAAATAATCAGTTTTTAATAACCGGATTTAGGATCAGAATATTTTCATGCTTGACGGTGTAACTTGTTGCATCGGGACTGACTTATTTATCACTATTACCCAATTGGGTTAAAGCAGTCCCGGTGAGGCGACAAATTTGCCACTCTTTGAAGACCTTAGCCCCCATTTTTCCATAAAAATCGATCGCCAGTTGATTCCACTCTAAGACAGTCCATTCTAAAAGTCCTGCATCCCTAGCGACGGCAATTTTAGCCACAGCCATTAGTAAAGCTTTCCCGATCCCTTGACTGCGATAATCGGGTAAAACGAAGATATCTTCGAGGTAAATCCCCGGTTTAGTCAGAAAGGTGGAATAATTAGCAAAAAATAGAGCAAAACCGACTATTTTACCCTCTACCTCCGCCACCAATGCTTCGATGTAGGGTTTTTCTCCGAATAAATGCTCGCCTAAAGCTTGACTATTTCCTGTCATTAAATGGCTGAGTTCTTGATAGGCCGCTAAGGCAACAATTAAGTCAAAAATAGCCTTGACATCGGTAGCAACGGCAGCACGGATGGAATAATTCATGATTGCTAGTCAAATCTTGATTTTAATGCTGATGATGTTTATGGGGAGATTCAGCAGGGGGAGAATTAAGATTGGAAAAATGACCGTTATTTAATCCCATCCCAACGCTACCAATACTGAAAAGTCCCATGGACACAAAACCGGCTGCAATTGTCCCCATGGCCACGGTTCCAATGGAAACTACTCCCATAGGAACAATACCGATGGAAATAACGCCCATGGGAACAATACCAATAGAAATTATACCAGTGGGGGCAATACCGATCGACAACCATTTTCGTCCGGAATTACCACAACTATTCTCTTTTTCTTGACCTAGATTGGAATCCATGCTTTTAAACCCGAAGATGCTTTGAGCCTTACCATACTAGGTTAGGGGTAGAATTCTTGTCAAAAGACCAGTAGTCAAAATGAAAGTTAATTTTTTATAAAAACTATTGACTTTTCATCTTAGTTATGTATTGGCGGGATACCAGCCACGTCGAGAATTTTTGGGACTAAATCCTCCCGTTTAATCGCCATGATGTGGACACCTTGACATAACTGCTGGGCTAATTTTATTTGTTCGGCGGCGATTTTGATGCCTTCTTCGAGGGGATGGGGTGCGTCGGCGAGTCTTTGAATGATCTGATCGGGAATTTGTACCCCTGGCACATTTTTATTTAAAAATACGGCATTTTTAGCTGATTTTAACAGAAAAATCCCCGCTAGAATCGGTTTATCGGCCAGGGAGGCCACCTGTTGCATGAACTTATCAAGACAATCGAAATCCGTAACTAATTGACTTTGAAAAAACTGCGCTCCCGCTTCGATTTTACGCTCAAAACGGCTTTGAAGACCAGACCAACTTTTTGACTGCACATCGACGGCAGCCCCGGCAAAAAGCTCTAGGGGTCCATCAGGTAAAGATTTATCGTTAAAGTCAAAACCTTTATTTAATTTATCGATTAATTTTAACAAACGTACCGATTCTAGGTCAAAAACTGCCCTAGCTTTGGGATGATCTCCTGCTTTGACGGGATCTCCGGTTAAAGCTAGTATATTTCTCAATCCCAAAGCATGAGCGCCCATGAGATCTGCTTGTAATCCGATCACATTGCGATCGCGACAGGCCATTTGACAGATGGGTTCGATGTCGTGTTGATAGAGAATAGCGGAGGCAGCCAGAGAGGACATTCGCACTACGGCGCGA
The DNA here is from genome assembly GCF_041928595.1 of Microcystis sp. BLCC-F209. NCBI lineage: Bacteria > Bacillati > Cyanobacteriota > Cyanophyceae > Chroococcales > Microcystaceae > Microcystis > Microcystis sp. BLCC-F209. Next base: position 25,254 of record NZ_JBHFLL010000006.1, on the reverse strand, counting down.
CTGCCATCGGTGATATTAGCCGCATGAACACGATTTTTTAGCCAGAGGGCCATTTCTAGCATATGACTGGTATTACCACCTTTCGGGGGAGTAATCTCGGCTGTAATCAAAAATTCTTGGTCTTGAACCGCGCGTTGTAAACGAGTAGTCATCGAGTTATCTAGGTTTTAACCATAAATTTTATAGCAGATTTAGCCCGGAAATGACTCGGAGGCAAGGAATGATCATCGGGCTGCGTGCTTTATACTGGTCAGTGCCAGTGCTTGGCTGATATCAGATGAGTTAACTGGCAGGAAAAATTTTCTAATGTAGTATAATACACGGACAGTTTAACCAAATTCGTTTACAAGTGTAAAGAACAACCGATTCGATCGAGCGATCATGCAAACTCTTTCTCGTTTACCTACTAAAGACAAAGCCGTAATCATGACCCATCCCCTCAAAATCGTCGCTTTAGGAGATAGCCTTGTTTATGGCTATGGCGACCCCGTGGGTGGCGGTTGGGCCGAGCGCCTACGTCGTTTGTGGATGGAAAGTGCCGGTCATGCCCTGTATAATTTGGGGATTCGCGGCGATCGAGTGGTACAAGTGTCCGAACGTTTAGAACAGGAATTTCGTCTCAGGGGAGAAATTCGCAATCGTCTCCCCGACCTGATTCTTCTCTCCGTCGGTGTTAATGATACAGCCCGTTTAGGCCGGCCCGATGGTCGTACCTATACCGATCACGATCTTTTTCAAACTCAAATCGAACATTTACTCGGCAGGGCCCGTTCTCTTTGTCCGGTTTTGTTTATAGGCATGATTCCCGTGGATGAGCGGAAAATGCCCTTTTTAGATTGCTTTTACTTCAACCATCGCGATCAGTATTCTTTTAAAGAAACCACTAAACAAGCTTGTCTAGAGCAAAATATTCCCTATCTGGATTTATTTGATCTCTGGATGAACCGGGGTGATCTGTGGTGCCAAGAAAGATTAATGCAAGATGGACTTCATCCCAATGTGCAAGGCTATCAATCAATTTTAGAGGATATTTTAAACTGGTCGCCCCTCACCTCCTTTGTCGGTGTGGATGGTTTTATTCAACCGTTCACAGGAATTGCACAAAAGTGATGTCCTCTGTTATCAGTGGATCTAGCGGCGTTACAGAAACCAGAAGAGCCGGTAAAGAAACCGGTCAAACCCTGTTAGTCTAAACTCCAGAGCTGAGAAACGCTGTAAGTCTTACATTATGGCTTGTTTCGGGGCATAAAACGCTCAAAAACATGGCTAAAGAGGGAATCGCTGACTCTAGAGATTAATGACATCGATGATCAGGTTAGCGATCGCTATACAGCCAACTCTACGGAATCGCTCCACTCTAGATATAGTCAACGGTACGGCCCTTTTCAAGGAGAAATATACCCAGTGGCTGCTTGTCAATTTTTTCTGAGAAGCTTCATGCAGTAAGGGTTTTGTCAATTACTTTCTCAGAAGTAATTCTGAGAAAGTAATCTCCGTGAACCGAGAATCCCCTTGCCTTTGGGCAACGGCAGTGTCAAAGGCCGCTACTTCTTGGAAAAACTTCCCCGGAATCGTTTCCCTACCAGGAAAATCAGCCCTAAAATGCCCAGACTTAACGGGTTCATCGTTGAGGATTCGGGAACCGGAATCGCCCCACCGTCGGCGGTGAGTTCCAGATCGACCTCCTTACCGAAATCTCCTAGATCGTAGTCAAAGGTAAGATCGGGCTTGAAATTGGAGCCAGAGACCGAGAAAGTACCGGAACTTCCAATTTGAGGCAAATAACCATCAAAAATTCCCGAATCCTGGGAATCGGTGATGATGCCTCCCTGAACTTTGAGCAACAAAGTGCCTCGTTGGTTATCAGGAATAAAAGGACTATTAAGGTCGATGCTGAAGGTTCCGTCGCTAATAGCAAAATCGAGGGAATCATCATCCCAGTTGACAGTACCATCACCCGTACTGGTAATATCTAAAAACTGTCCTGAGTTCAGAATCGCCCCCGTATCGGGATCGGTGACGGTAAATTTAATCGGGTCTTTGCCTACCGCACACCCGCTCCCACGGACAAAATCCAACTTGAATCGCGGACCCCAGATCACGCCTCCGAAAGGTAATCGGATTCTTTGTCGGGCTGTCACTCCGGTGTAACTATTAGCACAAGCCGTTTCCCCGCGTTCCAAAGCGCTCGCTGTCCCAGAAGCATTAATCAATCCCGATACTGTTCCGACTCCAAGACTATTGATCTGCGTATAGGAACTAGCGGTAGCCGATGCCAACCCTCTGGAAACACTCACGGAGTCGAAACGGGTCGAAGGAGGGCCGAGGGGATAGGAGAGATTCACATAGCTGGAGAATGCTGCCGGTGGCGAGACGTAAGGAGAGAAAGCAAAAGCACTTCCCCCGTCGAATCCCCGGACGAGAGGAGTCGTGTTTCCCCCGACACTAAAGCTAAAACCGTGGGTAATGCTGTAGGAGGTGGTGGTTTGTGCAAGAACTGAAGTACTAAGTCCGAAAACTACCCCAGTACCCAAAACGACTGAAAAAACGGTTCGATAAGATGTAGTCATCATAAGCAATAGAATTCCTGTGTTCAAGTCAGGGCCGATGATATTCCTTAATGATGCTGAATGTTCCCAGAAGTTTATGTTAATTTTGTGTAGCTGTTGAGGAGACATAGTGCGCTGGATAAACATACTAGCTATGGCTAAAAGTCTTACAGAGCCTGAGTTAAAGCAATATAACACTAATGAACTACTGAGTGCAAAATCCTGAAGTCTTTACGCAAATAGGGTTTGAGTCCAGGATTTTTAAATTTGGACTTTCGACCATTATAGCTTGTTTCGGGGCAGAAAACGCTCAAAAACACGACTAAAGAGGGAATCGCTGACTCTAGAGATTAATGACACTATCTGTTACAATCAGGTCGGCGATCGCTATATAGCCAACTCTACGGAATCGCTCCACTCTAGATAGGGCTTGCTGAAAAAGTTTTTCGTGGGGGCAGAGTGTGGGCTTCGGCCATGAGCTCAGTGTTCGACAAAAGCTCACGCGGCTCGACTGAGCGTTCGACAAAAGCTCACCCCGAAGTCTCGCCGAACGTCCGAGGTCTGAACGGGTGTGGGGTTTTACCCATTTTCAGGGGGTCAATTACCTAATTTTCAGGGAAAAAGTGCCTAATTTTTCCCCCCGATCACTGGAAGGGGTAGCACTTTTTGATTTCAAAAAAGCCTAAACATATTATCCAACAAGGTTTTTAGATTTATTCAGCCAACCTTAGATATAGTCAACGGTACGGCCCTTTTCAATGGGAAATATATCCAGTAGCCGCCTGTCAATTTTTTCTGAGAAGCTTCATGCAGTAAGAGTTTTGTTGATTTTTTAGTATTTCTGTATGGGGGAAGTCCAGTTATTATCTTTCTCAATCTATAAGAATTTGCCAAGGGAAATTCTTTAGGAAATTCTTGTAGATTGAGGATCGTTCTGGAACCAGCATCAGCTTTCTAGCTAATTTGGGGCCAATTAGCGGCAATTTAGCTCTGATGGCCTGAGAATAACTTTTCTAAAGCTTCCTTCAGGGTTGGTTCCATGACAATTTTATTTTGATAAGCAACTGTTACTCTAGCGATTGTCGGGACACTATTTTGGTCTGCCACTAGATACAAAGGTTCTACATAAAGCAGCGATTGTTCAATGGGAATAATTAATAGGTGTCCCTGCAAAACTTTAGAACCGTCTCGATTCCAAAGGGAAATCTGTTGAGAAATATCTGGATCTTGGTTAATTAAAGCCTCAATTTGATTCGGTCCGTACACTAACCTTTGTTTAGGAAATTGATAGAGTAATAACTTACCATACTCTCTATCGTCTGAACGCGCTGCCAACCAAGCGATTAAATTTTGCCGACTAGAGGGAGTATAGGGATGGAGGAGAATAAATTCTTCTTTGTCGGCATCGGGCAGTTTCATGATTAAATAATAGGGTGATACAGCCTGGGGTTCCGTGCCGTAAATTTCTAGGGGAATTTCCCATTGATCCTCCCGATTATAAAATACTTGCGGATCGGTCATGTGATAGGTTAATAATCTTTCCGCTTGGGTACTAAATAAATCTTCAGGATAACGGATATGACTGCGGATAGTTTTCGGCATTTCTGCTAAAGATTTAAAGAGATGAGGAAAGATTTTACTCCACGTCTGAATAATTGGATCATTTTCATCGGCAACATAGAAATTCACCGTTCCATGATAGGCATCCACTACCACTTTCACCGAATTGCGAATATAGTTAAATTTATCTTTCCCGGGGTCAGAATAGGGATAGCGATCACTGATAGTATAAGCATCGATAATCCAATGTAATTTACTACTACTATCGCCCACATCTGCCGCTACTAAATAGGGATTGCGATCATAATTTAAAAAAGGGGCGATAGTTTGCACGCGATTTTGGATATCACGACGCATTAATAGCCGAGTTTCGGGAGTAAAATCTTGGCTAAATAACATTTGCCAATCCCGCAGATAAAGGGCAAATAGCCAACGTCTCCACCCCTTCCCAATTAGGATCCCTCCCTTACCATCGTAGGTATGATAGACATTTCCATCCCCGCTAGGAAAATCCAATTCTTCTACAGTGGTGGGAGTCATCACATAATTATTAGTTAATTCCCCGTAGTAAATGCGGGGTTTACCAATGGGAATGCTATAATCAATTAATTCGCTAGAGGTTTGCAGGGCCCCTTCGTCTTTATTTGTGCCGATATCTTTGACAAAATAGTAGGGTAAACCCCCGGCAGCGACTAAATTAACAGGGGAAAGAGTGAACCCGTAACCGTGGGTATAAACGAGATGTTTATTCACCCAAGTATTAGCAGTAGTGGGAACCGCACTATAATCTAATTCTCTAGCGGCAATAATGGTCTGTTGTTTTTCCGATATTTGACGTTCCTCGATTTTTTCAGGCACTCCCACTCGCACTCGATAGCGATCGATATCAGCATCGGGGAATTTATAATATAAGCGAATTTGCTGTAATTGTCGGTTAGTTTCTAGCAGTGGTTTGGTGTCCCAAAGACGAATATTATCGATAGTTAGATGATTTCTCTCTAAAACTTCGGCATTTAATTCGGCCTGTGGATCGAAAACTTGGGCATCAATTCTATCTAAGGAAAAAGCCGCTCTTGTGGATTGAATACTTCTTTCAATATAGGGTCTTTCTCTCACTAATTCATTCGGTTGTACGATTATTCTTTGTAATCCTCCACTGATAATTGTGCCACTGATCCAAACAATTAAATATAGAAATACAGGAACTAAGTAGGGGAAAAATAACAACTTTTTCTTGGCGATTTTGTGTAATTTGCGACGGTTTATTTTACCAAATAATGCTTTTTCTCCTAACCATATAGAGGTTATTGCTGCAATAATTCCCAGAATAATTTCAATAAATTGACCAACATGAGCATCGATATAACCTGCACCATAAACTACTCCTTCGGGAGAATAAAGTAGCAGGTAACGCTGAATAATATGGTGTAATACTAGCAGCCCCATTAACCCACTCCACAGAGCGTATAAATGACGCAGTTGCGGACGGGAAAACCCCTGGAATTTTCCCTGAGAAAGACTATCACCTGAAAAAAGATAGGTTAAACTAACGGCAAAAAGAGTATATATTCCCACACCACTGAGCCATAATTCTAGTAACTGCCACAGGGGTAATTGAAAGATGTAAAAACCTAAATCATTCCCGTATTGAGGATCGTTAATATTGAAAGGAACACCATAAAAATATTTTAAAAAATTCGCCCACTGCCCAGCAATAATGAAAGATAGCGTTACAGTGAATACTATAGATATTATTCGCAAAAAATACTCGGTTTTAATTAATAATCCCAAGACTAAAAAAGCGATAATTACCCCTTGCCAAAGATTACTGGAAATATCGGTTAATACTTGCCTAATCCAAACTATTTGCAGAGGAGAACTTAGGGAAGAACTGAGGTTAGGGAGATTAAAATCTGGTGTCCAGAGACTGAGGGCTAGTTTACTGTAATACAATAACATTGACCCGATCCAAGCTCCAATTCCCGTTGCGATAATCAAAAGGCCGAGTAAATTAATACTAGGAGATTGAGGACTAAGAGGATAACTATCTTCCTGGGGTTTTTGCCAACGAAAACGCTGGGCTAAACGTAAATTTGTAAAAATAAAGAGTAAAGAAAGAATCGCACTTCCCCAACCTAATCCTAGTTGCCAAGATAATTGCTTCAGGAAAGTGTTTAAATAACCCATCTCGGTAAACCAGAGGCTATTGGCTACCACTAATACCCCCAACTGCCCGATCACAAGGCAGCCGAGAAAAAGTAAAATAGGTTTAGCGATCGAGCTTCGGTTATGTCTGATCAGCATAAATAAAGTGATAAGGGAGAGTCTTTTTTTATTCTAGCGATTCTCGTCGGGTGCATCTCACATTTACAGAAATCCGGAAAATCAGCAATTAGTCAGTGACTCTTAAATTATTACAAATATATCAGCAGCTGCGTGTAAGCATCCCACCGAAAAACTAATGCGCTCCGGGGTTTGGGGACGGCGCTTGCGTCCCCAACGGGGGGTTTGGGGGGTTCTACCCCCCAAAGGCTTGGATTGAGTGATAAAATCAGAAGTAATGACTAATTTTAGCAGAGAGTTTCCCTTTAAAAATTCCAACTCAGTAGATTGACAAAAATGAGATGCAGCCTTCTCGTCTCTCCCTGCTGCTTTTTCTTAATTTAAAGATAAACTTAAGAAACTATAGCCAGGTTAGGGCAATAATTTCGCTTAAAGTCAGCCATTTTAGCTAGGATTAGCAGACTGGAGTATTTCCCGAAAAATCCTGCGTCGATAGGAAGGAGATTCATTACTCATATTCCATAAAGTTTCGTAGAAAAAGAAAGAAACGCCAAAATTTTCTTGTCTCGATTTTTCCACTTGTTGAGTAATATTAACCATCGGAATCGGACGACCTTTTAAACCAGATAAAATCCCAATAGCTACGGGAATAGATTCTCTAGCTTGCTGTAATTCTGGTTGGGATAATTCCCAGTCAAAGGCGTTCATATCAGTTCGATACACTTGCACTATTAATTCATCAATCAAGTTTTTTTGCTGCCATTTTTGCCAATCTAAAAGATAGGATTCTAGGGAGAAAGTGTAGGGATTAGGAGATAGGGAAATAATTGCTTTAGGTTGCTGCTTTTTAATCGTCTGGGCTAAACTATTCATATAGTCAGTAATTTTATCGGCCCGCCATTGAATCCATGCTTTATCTTGGTAATCTTGCGGTGGTAATGCTCCCGAATGTTCCCTTTGATAGAGTTTAATTGTGGTTTCATCATAGCCAAAATCGGCGGGATAACCAAAATGGTCATCAAACTGAATTCCTTCTATATCGTAGTTAGTAATAATCTCGCTGACTAAATCGGTAATAAAGTTTTGTACTTGCGGATGTAAGGGATTTAACCACACCCGTTGATGCACTTTTCCTTCCCACCAAATTACGCTTTTATCCTGTCTTTGGGTTAACCAATCGGGATGTCGTTTGGCTAATTCTGAATCCGCAGGAGCCATAAAACCAAATTCAAACCAGGGAATAATTCTTAATTTTTTCCGATGACCTTGGCTAATTATTTCCTTTAAAAAGTCGCGATTTTTTAAAGATTCATGGGGATCGATCACTCGTCCCGTGACTTTTTCTGCTACCTTAGAAGGATAGAGTGTATAACCCCAATTCCAGACCGTGGGATAAATAGTGTTAAAGTTTAAATCGGCTAACCTATCAAGGGCATCTTTTAGGGTTTCTGGGTTAAATAATACCTCACTATCGATATTAGTTAACCAAACTCCACGAATTTCGGGGTTTTCTTGGGTTTGATTGGTGGATTGTGCGGGATAATTAAAGGTTATCGTCATGATACAAGCAAAGATAATTAAAAATATTAACCAGCTTATTTTTCCGTATCTTTGACTATAAATCACCAAACTATCGGCGAAATTATTAAAGGTTTTACTGATTCTATTCATAATGGGAAGTGGGAATTATAAATTATAAATTATGAATTATGAATTGGGGAAAAGGGAGAAGGGAGAAGGGAGAATGGAGAAGGGAGAATAAATAAAAATAATCTCCTGCCGACCGCCTCCTGACTGCTAAAATAACTAAATTATCTCTCTAAATTGCGAGGATCTAGAGAATCGCGTAAACCATCACCGAGTAAATTAAAAGCTAAAACGGTGAGAATAATTAACAAAGCAGGCGGCCAAATTAACCAGGGTTGTAGAACAATAATTGAGGCATTGGTAGCCAGAGAAAGCATATTTCCCCAACTAGGATCTGGCTGTTGAATTCCCAAACCAATTAAACTTAAAACCGATTCGGCCACGATAAACCCCGGCACGGCTAACGTAGCAGAAATAATGATATAACTGGCAGTTTGGGGCAGCACATGACGCAGAATAATATAAAGGGGTTTTGCTCCCATAGCTTTGGCTGCCTGAATAAATTCCTGTTCTTTCAGGGATAAAACTTGACCGCGAATTACCCGCGCTAATCCCGACCAACTGATAAAAGAAGTAATCAGGACGATTAATAAAAAGCGCTGGGTGCTGGTTAATCCTGCGGGTAAAACGGCCGCTAGGGCCACGAGTAAATATATGCCGGGGATAGTCATTAAAACTTCCACAAAACGCATTAAAATACCATCTAACCAACCGCCAAAATAGCCAGAAATGCCACCGACAAATAAACCGATAGGGAAAGAAATTAAAATCCCGACCAAACCGATAAATAAACTAATTCTGCCTCCGAAAATCAGGCGACTAAAACTATCGCGTCCCGATTCGTCAGTTCCCAATATATTGATTCTACCATCGCCGATCACCCCGAACAGATGGAGATCAAAAGGGATACCGGGGAATAAAGTTACTTCCTGCCATTTTGGCGGCAAAGGTAGGCGAATTTGACCGAAATTATAGGTTTCACCCTGAACAAAGAGACGCAGCGGCAAGGGGTTGTTAAAATCTCTCATTAGCTTCCGCTCACCAGTTTCTATATTAATAGCACTTTGACTGGTGGGATAGACGTGGGGGCCAATCCACTCACCCTTGTTACTTCCCGACTGGGAGCGCCAAAAGATTTCGGTGGGGGGTAGGAGAGACTGACCGGGTTGGGAGGAGTAGGGAGAGTAGGGAGCGACAAAATCCGCCGCCATTACGCTTAAATAGAAGATTAACAGTAAAACTGCTCCCCAACGAGCGAGAGGATTATCTTTGAGTTTGTGCCACCAGTCCATAGGCGATGAGGTCAATAGGAGAGTTAATCTTTATTTTGTCAGTTTGATTGCTACAATTTATCATACCAACAAAAAAGCTGTCTAATGTTTATCAACCCCCTTGTTTATGAGAAATCTCCTGTCTATCGTCAAGATTTTGAGACAGCGCAACCGTTTAAGCATTTGGTCATCGATAATTTTTTAGTTGGGGAGCAAGCGCAAATTTTGCTGGAAAATTTTCCCAGTTTTAATCCGCAAAAAGCCATTAGTGAGCTAGGAAAAGTTGGGGGGAAGGCAGTTAATGAGGATTTAATCGGTTTGGGGGGTGTTTATCAACAGTTTGGCCGCTACGTTCAAGCTCAAGAGTTTTTAGAGTTAATTTCTCAATTAACCGGTATCGATAATTTAATTCCAGACCCTAGTTTTTATGGGGGTGGAACCCATGAAAATTTACACGGTCAAGAATTAGACCCTCACATTGATTTTAACCTCGATGAGCGTCACTGGTATCATCGCCGCTTGAATTTATTAATCTACTTAAATCCCCAATGGCAAGCAGATTGGGGGGGGAATCTAGAGTTACATTCCAATCCTCGTCAACCAGAAGAAAATAAGATTAAATCTTTTGTACCTATCTTTAATCGTTGTCTGATTTTTGAAACCAATGAACATTCATGGCATGGATTTTCTCAGATTAACTTACCAGAAAATCAACGGCATTTATCCAGAAAATCTCTTTCTATCTATCTCTATACCAAAGAACGTCCTATCGAGGAATTATCGCCATCTCATACAACTTTTTACATCCCGCGCCCGCTGCCAGAAAATATTCAACCCCATCAAGTTTTAAGCGCGGAAGATTACCAACAAATTAAAATTTTATTGAAAAGACGGGATGATTTAATTCGTTTTTATCAAGATAGAGAACTGAAAGAATCTCAGGATTTAGTTAGTTTAAAATCCCATATTAAGCGCTATCTATCTCTCCAATACCCTCGCCTATGGCAAATCATTAAAAGTTTGCCTCGTTGGTAAAAGTGACCTGAGAAAAAAATCCCTACTTTCCAATCAGAAAAAGTAGGGAATAACCAAAAAAACTAACTGGGAACTTAACCTAATAACTGGGTAGCACGCACAGTTAAAGCATTGGCAGTTAAGCCATTATAGGCCATAATTTCCCCGGCGCTGGCGGTGGTTTCTCCCCGTTTCCAAGCGAAGACATCCCGAGGCGCATTACTGCGTAACATAATCGGTTCTAACATGGCGCTTGTACCACCGGTTACTCCGATTAAAGCATCACCAGCAAAGAGACTATCAAAACCAGCATCATCGAGGAAATTATTATCCGCTTCCGAGCTAGTTTCACTCATCACATCGCTAGGACGGTAGAGACGACGGGGATTAATTACCGAGACAATTTTAACCCCGATTCCCGCCGCTTCTAACTGTTGTGCAGACTCAAATACTGGTAATAAAGTCATATCACCAATGACGGCAAAAACGACTTTTTTACTGCCTTCCGATTCGTGGAGAATTACGCCGCCTTTTTCCAAAGCTTGACGGGTTTGCTCAAAGGTGCTGCGCAGTGGTAAAGGCGATTTACTAGCGGTGATTGTAATGCCTTTATTGCTGGTTCCCAAGGCCCATTCATAACAGACTTGAATACTGTTAGCATCGCAGGGAAAGAGAGGAAAAATATTACCATTTCGCATCATAGCGGCGAAATAATTTTCAATCTCTGGGCGTTGGTGTGTCCAACCATTACGCCCTTGCTCTAAGGCTCCGGCGGTGAATAAAGTAATAGTAGAAGGCGTGGGACGACGTAACTCGGCCATCGCTTGGGTTACAGTCTGCCAAATCGGTAAACCATTGATAGCAAAAGACTCGTAGGAACACCATAAAGTCCGCCCTCCCAAGAGAGATAAACCGACGGCTAACCCAGCACAGGCATCCTCGCTTAAAGGCTCATAAACTTGACCGTTAGGTGCTTGGAAATAGGCATCATCGGTGGTGGGGTGAATAATCTTTAAACCGACGTTAATATTATTAATTCCCGAAGCGGCATTACCATCAGCATTAGTGACAACAAAATTGGGGTCAGCTTTACCCACAGCTACCACTAATTCCCCCATGGCAGTGGTGGCCACTTTTTTATCGCCACCCACAGTATATTCGGTCATCGGTAAGGTTCCTAAATCCAGCAGCGGCAAGACTTTTTCCGTCACCACTGTTTCTGCTGCCGGACCCCCTCCAGAGCGCTCGAAATTAGTACGAACAATTGCCCAAGCTTCAGGGGGTAAAGCGCGTTCCTGTAAGGCACTAACGATATAATCTTTTTCTAAAGAATCGCCTGGATAAAGATTATGGGAAGCCGCTCCTCGTTTGTGAACTCCTGCCCCTTTAAGTTGTTTAATAATGATCACCGTTAGTTTACCACCTAGAGCTAATTGGGCGGCTTTATCCGTGGCCATTAACACCGCTTTCATGAACTCTAGACGCTGGTTAAAAGAGAATTTGGTGCTATCTACATATTCCCCATTTTGATTAGCATCATCGAAGTCTTTAGCATTAATGAGAATCACTTCCTCGAAACCATTACCGCGCCAATAGGCTTCCATTTCGGCGTTAGTTTTCAGGGAAACCATGCTATGGTGTTCTTGGGAATAGCCATTCCAGACTAAAATCGGCAAAAAATTAGTAATTTCTGGATAAGCAGTGTGAAAATGACCAAAACTACTCATAATGTAGGGTTCTCCTAAACCACCATCCCCGATAGTCACAGGGAAAAGGGTATTAGGGTGTAATTTGGCCGCCGCCATGGCGAAATGTTGGCCTTGGCCCAGAGGACCGGCCGGCCCAAGAAGTCCGGGGATTTGTCCCGAAAGATGCCCTAAAAGTCCGTGTTTTTCCCGAAAACGTTCTCCCAATTGGGTGACGTTGCTGATGCCCATGGCTTCCAGAGAGCGATCAAGAAAGACGTTACTATAAAAACCAGGGGCATGATGGCCCACTTCGGTGAAAATATTTTTCTGGCCTAACATCATCAAAGAGGCAATCACGTCGGCAGCGCTGGCAAAACCGCCAGGGTGTCCCGATTCTTTGGTAGCGGTGATTTGTAGGGTGAGGTAACGCAAAGCATCGGCTGCTAGGAGGGTTTGATAGATAGCATTTGGGTCATTAGCGTCACTAATAGCGGTTTTTCCCTCAGCAATAGCGGCTTTTCCTGCATATTTATCAAATTCGGGTAAGGAAGCCCCAAAATATTTTATCCCTTGACAAAAATCGGGAATTGTGCTAGTAGCTGTCATAAAATTAATATACCCCTTTACATACAGGCAATCGTTAACACTATCTTACAGTTAGCGGTAACTCTCGATAGATGCGATATTAGAGGGGGTTTCCATAGGCGATCGACTATTTGTGTTACACTGATCGCCAATGTTAACAATAAAATTAATCCTATTGATCATGTTAAATAGCAGCCAATCACAGCATTTAATCAGCAAATCACTGCGTTATCTATTAATTATCGGCACTATTGCCCCTCTAACTTCCTTAGAGGCTCGCTCAGTCCAAGCCACTCCTCCGAGTAGTGCTGCACCCCCTAAAGAAGCGACCGCCCCTATCCCCGCCCAAAGCAAAGATTACACCCTGGGAGAAGGGGATAAAGTGCGCGTCACCATCTACCAAGTGGCGGATTTAAGCGGCGATTTCCTTGTTTTAGCCGATGGAACCCTAACTTTACCTCTGATTGGTAGCGTCAAAGTGGAAGGAATGACCGTCACCGAAGCCGGCCAAACCCTGGCTAAACGTTACACCACCTATCTCAAGCGTCCCGTGGTTACTGTTAGCGTTCTCACCCCCCGGCCCCTGCAAATCGCCATCGCGGGGGAAGTCAATCGCCCAGGTACCTATACAATTAACCCCGAACAAAGCCAAAAAACGCCCCTATTGACCGAAATAATCCGGCAAGCAGGGGGAGTGACTACGGTGGCCGATATTGGTCAAGTTCAAATCCGACGCAACCTCAAGGGACAAGAACAGCTAATACAAGCCAATCTCTGGCAATTAATCCAAAAAGGCGATACAACCCAAGATATTAGCCTCAGAGATGGCGATAGCATCGTTATTCCCACTAAAACGACCCTTAGCGTCGGGGAAGTCAATCAATTGGCCGATGCCAATTTTGGACTAGATAGCGATCGAGAAATTAATGTTACTGTGGTGGGAGAAGTTTATCGTCCGGGGTCCCATCGTATTGTCCCCACTGCCAACAATAACAATAATAATAATAATGACCTAGATCGCGGCGGCACCAGGAAACCGGCCCGACTAACCCAAGCTATCCAACAAGCGGGAGGCATCAAACCCCTCGCCGATATCCGACAGGTGCAAGTGCTGCGTTATACTCGTGACGGTTCCCAGCAGAAAATCCCGGTAGATCTCTGGAGTTTGCTCGATAAAGGTGATATGACCGGCGATATCTTTCTTCAAGAAGGTGATACGGTGATTATCCCCACCGCGACTGAAATCTCGGCCAAGGAATCGGAAACCCTAGCATCGGCCAGTTTTGCCCCTAAAACCATTAACGTGAAAGTGGTCGGGGAGGTGAAAAAACCGGGGATAATTGAAGTTCCTCCCAATACCCCTCTCAATCAGGCAATTTTAACCGCAGGAGACTTTGATAAGCGTCGGGCCAATCAGTCCACAGTGGAATTAATTCGTCTCAATCCTAACGGAACCGTCACCAAAACCTCAATTAACATCGATTTTTCCCAAGGTATCAACGAGAAAACTAACCCGATTCTCCGCAATAATGATGTGGTTGTGGTTCATCGTAGCAATCTGGCCTCTGCCACCGACACCCTCGGCACGGTTTTAAGTCCCTTTACTGGTCTGACAGGCCTCTTCAACGGATTTTTAAATCTTTTCCGTTAAAAAAGTTTACTTTAACCCGATGTCATTGGCTAAGTAATCGAGCTAATAATAGATATAGAAACGGCGAAAAGTCGTGAGCGGTCACGGCTTTTCTGCTCGATAGACTCAGGAAAGAAAACTATGATTTTTCTCCTTACTCTAGCCCTAATCTCCCTGTCGATTAGCTACAATGTTCAAGGCGAAATAATTAGCCTCAGTACCCGCTTATTAGGTCTTTTTTGTGGCTTGTTAAGTTTGTTCTTTACACCCCTAACGGTAAAAGTTTTTATTCTTGTCACCCTAGTCCTCTTCTACTGGGATTTTCAGCCCTAAACCCGACTAAAAACCCGGGCATACCTCACCCATCAAAAAAACTGTTATGCAAAAACGCTATCTCGGTCAGACTAATATAGAAATTACTCCCCTTCTCGTGGGTACTTGGCAAGCAGGAAAAAAGATGTGGGCAGGTATTGAAGATGAGGAAAGTATTAAGGCTATTCGTGCCGCTTTTGAGGCAGGAATTACCACTATAGATACAGCCGAAATCTACGGGGAGGGTCACTCGGAATCCATTGTCGCTCAAGCTTTGACCGATGTGCGAGAACAGGTAATTTATGCCACCAAAGTCTTTGCTAATCACCTCAAATATGAGCAAGTTGTCGCAGCTTGCCACCGCTCTTTAAAAAACCTCCAAACCGATTATATTGATCTTTACCAAATTCATTGGCCTAGTGGCTCATGGAACACGGAAATAGTGCCTATTGCTGAAACTATGTCCGCTCTTAATTATCTGAAAGCACAGGGAAAAATTCGCGCTATCGGGGTTTCCAATTTCTCCCGCTCTCAACTGGAAGAAGCCAGTCAATACGGCAGAATTGAGAGCATTCAACCTCCCTATTCTCTCTTTTGGCGCTCGGTGGAAAAGGAAATTATGCCCTATTGTATAGAAAATAATATTTCTATTCTGGCCTATTCTCCCCTTGCCCAAGGTTTATTAACAGGAAAATTTAGAAACGGTTATCAGTTGGCAGCGGAGGACCATAGAATTAAAAATAAACTCTTTCATGGCGAAAACTTTCAGAGGGTACAAGCGGCTTTAAATCAATTAGAACCGATTGCTGACCGCTATAATTGTTCCCTAGCTCAATTATCTCTTGCTTGGTTAATTAAGCAACCCCAAACTAATGCAATTGCTGGGGTAAGAAATGCCGCTCAGGCAGTTAATAACGCTCAAGCAATGACAATTAATTTAACCCCAGAAGACCTAAAATTAATTGATAATATTGGTAAACAGGTAACTGATTTCTTGGATGATAATCCTGTGCTGTGGGATTTCTAAAAATTATACAGCAGTTATCCTAAGGGTGAAGACAGAAGTTTTGGTGGGTGCATCTCAACATTTGCAGAAATACCGACAATCAGCAATTATCAGTGACTCTTAAATTGGTACAAAAATATGAACAATTGCGTCTAAGCATCCCACCGAAAAACTAATGCGCGGGGGGTTTGGGGGCGGCGCCACGACCCCAACGGGGGGTTTGGGGGGTAGAACCCCCCAAAAGCTTGGATTGAGTGATAAAATCGGAAGTAACGCCCAATTTTAAAAGAGAGTTTCCCTTTAAAAATCCCAACTTAGTAGATTTACGAAAGTGAGATTCAGTTCCTGTTCTTTGATTGTAACTGGCTACTTAGTTGATAATAGGTGGTGCGTTAGTAACGCACCCTACGTTTTACTTAGGCTACTTAGTTGATAATAGGTGGTGCGTTAGTAACGCACCCTACGTTTTACTTAGTAGATTTACAAAAGTGAGATGCACCCTATTTAATTCTCAGGAAAAAGCCTGTATAATGACAGCTATAGTCCGATTCTTACCGCAGGATTATCCCTATGGCTAAATCCAAAAAACACAATCTGCAATGGATTAAAGAAACCCTCGACTTAAATCCAGATCATAACTGGAAATCTAGTCCGGGTAACAGTATTTTTGTAGCTGGTCGCGGTGCAGTGCGCTTTGAAGTTCCCCAGGATTGGCATTTTGAACCCGATGATAATTCCTTTCGTTTTTTGGATAGAAAACCCCCCGATGATGATTGTCGTTTAGAGGTTTCCTATAATTTACTTCCCCCCGGAGATTGGAAAGAATTACCCCTAAAAGGAATGGTCAAAAAATTAGCTCGTGAAGATAGCCGCAATCCTCACGAAATCGGCGAAGTTATCCAAGAAAAACGCCAAACTGTCCGCATTGTTTGGGTGCAAATTCAATTCATCGACCCCCAAGAAAATCGACCCGCTTATTCGCGCATTGCCGTGGGCATTGGTTCCGGGGTTCAATGTTTAATTACTATGGATTATTGGGTCAATGATGCGGAAAAATTCACCCCCGTCTGGGATACGGTTATCTCCTCCCTGGTCTTAGGTTTATACATTCGCGATCCCCGCAGCGGTTTAGCTTTCCCCGACTAAAGGTAATAGCAATTTTGCAGGAAAATTTCCTTGACAAAAAACCTTAATTGTGATATGAGAAAAATCGATCGCTCGACTCTGGTGGGGATAGCTGCCGGTCCCCGCATTGACGGGATGTGCAGGAAAGCAAGAGGCACTGAGACTTAAACGCAAGCTATGATCTTGAGGAATAGTGATAAAAGTGGCTTGCATGACAATATTTAGGGGCGATTCGGGATGATTTACCCGTTTATAACCCTGATTGATATTAAAAACCTGACCATCGGGGGTAACTTGAGAAACCACCGCACAGATATCGAAACTAACCGCGTCTGCTTGACAATAACAATCCAGACGGGGACTACCCAAAATAGTTAAATCCTTCTCTAGGGGGGGAGAAGTGTAGGTAATCACATCACTGCGACAGTCTAGCATGGTGCGGTCGAATATTCCCCCCGGTAGGGCGCTATGACCCCCTAAAGATGGGACCGGTCGCCAAGGATCGTGAACGATGGTATCCTCGATCGCAGGTTCTAACAAAATCGCGCTTAATTTCCCCTCATCCTCCCGCAGATTGGCTAAACCTTGACTAGCAAGATAATAAATTTGCTGATTTTCTCTGGGAAACTTCTCCAGATATCGCCATTGATTAGACCCCATTTGAAATAGATACATAGGAGGATTTTCAAATAACTCCGTTTCCTGACCTTTTAAGAAATAATCAAACCATTGCAGCTGCATTTGATCCACGGGACTAATTGCCTCTTGACCATAATCTATCTCTCCTACTTTTCTCCCCCAGGGTAGGTGAGTCCAAGCACCAATAATTAGCCGTTGGGGATAGATAGAACGACTTTGCATTTCTTGGTATAAACTCAAAGTTCCCCGGAGATGAGGATCGAACCAACCCCCGATATGTAACATCGGTAAATCGATATTTTTTAAAAGATTTTGCGGTGATAAATTTTGCCAATAGTCATCGGGAAGATAACGAGTAATCCAATCGTGATAAAAAGAATCAGCAGCTAAATCATGTAGAATTTGGGGATAGGCAGCAATAGGATCAAAAAGCGGTAAATTTCGGGAAGCTAACCAGAGTTTTTGATAGGCTATTTCGTCCCCTTTTAATCTAGCTGTTTCCGCAGCTAATTGTATTGCCCACGCGAGATTATATTGTAAATTAAATGCTTCATTTTCATAAGCCCAATCTCGATATAAATCGTGAGCAATCATCGCTGGACAAATAGTTTTTAAAGCACCATGACCATTAGCAGCGGCATATAATTGGGTCATTCCCTGATAGGAAAAACCATACATTCCCACCACACCCGTATTATTAGGAATAGTTAAAACCCATTCAATAGTTTCTAATCCGTCCCTAATTTCATGGGCAAATAAATTAAATTTTCCCGTCGAGTTTCCCCGTCCCCGCACATCCTGAATTACCACAATATAACCCTGACGTGCATACCAGCTAGGATGAGCATAAACCACCGTAGAAGCGATCGCTTTTCCGTAGGGTTGTCGCATGAGTAAAATGGGCAAAGATTCCCTACTATCGGGACGATAAATATCGGCAACTAAACTAATTCCATCTCTGGTGATGAAACTGACCGTTTCTTTTTTTACGGGGTAGGGATTAAGCATTATTATCTCTGTCAAATAAAAAATAGTGTTGAGTCACTCAATTTAAGATTACTTTCAGTATAGTATATAGCATTTCTTCCGATGAAGAGCTATAATAACTAATATCGGCTATCAGTATTCAGTTTTTCTCCCCCCAACCTGGCCGCCTTCCTGATCTGAGCAGGTTCAATCTGAAAGCGGCTAGGGATTATTCAGTTCAATAAAATTAGCTTAACCTATATTTTCCTATGAATGATTCTTCCGATCAAGAAGCAATTATCGCCACCCATGAGGAATTTTACCGTGCTTTTTCCCAAAAAGATATTAGTAGTATGAGTCGTCTTTGGTGGCAAGGTTCCACCAGTGTCTGTGTTCATCCCGGGGGGCAAATGCTCAGGGGATGGGAGTCAATTCGTGCCTCTTGGCAAGGGATTTTTCTCAATACAGAATTTCTGGAGATAGAGACAGAAATTATTAAGATAGAAGTTGACCAAGCACTGGCCTATGTTATCGTGGGAGAAACGGTTTTACAGTCAGTACGCGGGAGAAAATTAAAAGCACAATCGATCGCCACCAATCTCTGGCAAAAAATGGCCCAGAAATGGTATTTAGTCTCCCATCACGCTAGTCCAATCATGAGATAGCTTGTCAGTTGATAATTGTTTCCGGCTATTTCCTCGAAAACTTGACAAAGACCAGATTGCGCTTAACTAAATGTTACAATAAGGGCGGACTGCCTCACCGGCCTAGGACTGGAGAAAAATCAGCGATGCTACGACTAGAGAGAATTAGTAAGATTTACCCGACGGGAGAAGTGTTAAAAGATGTCACTTGGGAAGTAAAAACTGGCGATCGCATCGGGTTGGTGGGAGTCAATGGGGCCGGAAAGTCCACCCAACTGAAGATTATTATGGGGGAAGTGGAACCCACCGCCGGGGAGATCATCCGTCCTACCAGTCTCCATATGGGCTATCTTACCCAAGAATTTGAAGTGGACCCCCGTCGGACGGTACGGGAGGAATTTTGGACGGTGTTTCAAGAAGCGAATCAAGTCCACCATCAACTCATCGAAATTCCCCAGCGCATGGAAAAAGCCGATCCCAAAGAATTAGATCGCTTAATTCATCAATTGGATCGCCTACAAAGACAATTTGAAGCGTTAGATGGTTACGGATTAGAAGCGCGCATCGAGAAAATTTTACCGGAAATGGGCTTTACTATTGATGATGGCGATCGCTTAGTAAGTTCCTTTAGTGGTGGTTGGCAAATGCGGATGAGTTTAGGCAAAATTCTCCTACAAACTCCCGATATTTTACTCCTCGATGAACCGACTAACCATTTAGACTTAGAAACCATTGAATGGTTAGAAAAATTCCTCAAGGATTTAACCACTCCCATGGTCATAGTGTCCCACGACCGGGAATTTCTTGATCGTCTCTGTACCAAAATTGTCGAAACTGAAAGGGGAGTTTCTACCACTTATTTAGGTAATTATTCTGCCTACCTACAGCAAAAATACGAACAACAATCTGCTCAGTTAAGCGCCTACGAACGTCAACAAAAAGAACTAGAAAAACAGCAGGCTTTCGTCGATCGGTTCCGGGCTAGTGCCACCCGTAGCACCCAAGCAAAAAGCCGGGAAAAACAATTAGAAAAGGTAGAAAAAATTGAAGCACCAATCGCCGATGTGCGTACCTTAAAATTCCAGTTTCCTCCGGCAGTGCGTAGTGGTCGAGAAGTGGTAACTATTAAAAATCTTGTTCACATTTATGATGATAAAATTCTCTTTTTGGCAGCAAATCTGGAAATAGAAAGGGGCGATCGGGTGGCGTTTTTAGGACCAAATGGTGCAGGGAAATCGACGCTTTTACGTTTAATTGTTGGCTTAGAAACTCCCACAGAAGGCTCGATCGAAATCGGTAAACATAACGTTATTCCTAGTTATTTTGAGCAGAACCAAGCGGAAGCTTTAGACCTAACTAAAACTGTTTTAAATACCATTCATGATGAAGTTCCCGATTGGAAAGATGTGGAAGTTCGCAGTCTTTTAGGGCGATTTTTATTCAGTGGGGAAACGGTATTAAAAAAAGTAGAATCTTTGAGTGGTGGCGAAAAAGCGCGTCTTGCTTTAGCCAAAATGTTACTTGCTCCCGCTAACTTATTAATTCTCGATGAACCCACTAATCACCTCGATATTCCCGCCAAGGAAATGTTAGAATCAGCTTTAAAAGTTTATGAAGGTACGGTTTTAATTGTTTCCCATGATCGTTATTTTATCTCCCAGGTAGCTAACAAAATTGTCGAGATTCGGGAGGGCGAATTAATTGCCTACGCAGGAGATTATCACTATTATCTAGAAAAACTAGACGAAGAAAAACAAAAAGCCGAACAAAAACGCATTGAAGCAGAAAAAGCGGCCAAAGATGCCGCTAAACGCGCTAAACAAAAGGCCAAAAAAGGTTAGAATATAAAGCATCACCCTATCCACAATTATCTATCGATTAATTAATCTTATGGCAGCTATAAAAGTAGGCGATCAAGTTCCCAATTTTTCTCTCCCTTCCCAAACGGGAACAACGGTTAATATCGGCGATTTAATCGGTAAAAAATCCCTAGTAATTTATTTCTATCCCAAAGATGATACTCCGGGTTGTACCGCAGAATCCTGCGCTTTCCGCGATAGTTACGAAGTTTTTACCGATGCGGGTGCGGAAGTTATTGGGATTAGTGCCGATAGTCCCCAATCTCATCAACAATTTGCCCAAAAATATAATCTTCCCTTCACCCTTTTAAGTGATAGCGATAACCGAGTGCGGAAATTATTCGGTGTTCCCTCTACCTTATTCGTCCTCCCCGGACGAGTTACCTATATCATT
The DNA here is from genome assembly GCF_041928595.1 of Microcystis sp. BLCC-F209. Classification (NCBI taxonomy): domain Bacteria; kingdom Bacillati; phylum Cyanobacteriota; class Cyanophyceae; order Chroococcales; family Microcystaceae; genus Microcystis; species Microcystis sp. BLCC-F209. Next base: position 4,082 of record NZ_JBHFLL010000006.1, on the reverse strand, counting down.
GATAAAGAGGGAATCGTCAGACATATTTTCGATTCTATGTTAGATTTTAAAGCTCACGTTACCGAATCTTTGAACACGATTAAATCTTTTTAGGTTGATGATTATGCAAGCAATTAAAACATCTATCCCATAATTGGGACAGTTCTGACTTAAAAATAAAATTAATGGTGTGTTAATTTTGACTAACACACCCTCAATCTGCTTTAGTTATTGGCAAAAATGACGGCTGGAAACAGAAGGCTAACATAGGCAAAGCTAACACCCAAAAGTTTGTCGTTATTCCTTATAAACGTCTAATTGAAATGTTAACTTATACTAAATCCGTTGAGTAGTGGTTTCAAGTTACAACATCCTAAGAAAAGCATTCCCAAATCCGTTCAGCTATGGGATAGAGAGGTGCGTAGTTCAGCCAAGGAGAATTAATCTCTCGAAGTAAAAGTGAAGGGAATTTCTCAAATGGAATTCAGTCTGTTTATATTTGACTATACTTTTACTAACTATATATTCAAGACTTTCAGGGTGTTTTGCTTGACCACTCCAAGGGACTTGCTATAGGAACGATAAAAGTTTAACTTTCTTGGCACGATGCTAAATAACAAACTACAACTTCTGTTAACCAGGGTAGGCACATGGGCTGTTGGCGGCCTGCTCGGAGGTTTGATCGGCTCTCTGGCCGCGGTACTGCTGACTGAGGCGATCAAGCAAACCCTCGATATGGCCTCTGGACTGGATAGCGTTTGGCGACTGCTGCTGCCTCTGGTGGGCGTTGCCTTAGCAGTGCTAGTCCTGTTTGGACTGGGTAGGGGGCAACCCGTGCAGACCTTAGCTCCCCGGGGGGCAACTTCCTCTGGCCGCTGGGGTTCTCTCATGGACTGGTACTCCTTCCCCCATGACATTGCTCGCGCCGACCTGACCGGTGACGTGGTGAACGCATCTGGTGCCGAAGAGCGCTTCCCCTGGAATCTAGCACCGTTGCGGGCCCTGGCCATCCTCTCCACCGTTGGACTGGGTGCGCCCATGGGAACAGAATCACCGGCAGCTCATATTGGCGTGGCGACGGGAACCTGGTTAGGTAGCATAAATCCAGCCCTAGGTCAACTGGTGCGGCCCCTGGCCATCGGTGGCGGTGCGGCCAGTGTTTCTGCTCTGATGGGAATCCCTCTGGTGGGCAGCTTTTTTATGTTTGAGTTGAGTCAGCGACGCCAGGTTCCGATCACCCCGGAGCGGGCAGCGGCGATGTTAGCCGGGGGACTGGTGGGATGGGGAGTCAACGCTGCCTTTAAGCTGCAACTGATCCGGCTGGTCGTGCCGCAGGTTGCCCCGACTGACTTCTGGGATGCGGTGGGTGCCACTTTGTTGATCGGAGTGATCGCCGGCACGATTACAGCCCTCACCGGTGAGGCGATCTACTGGGCCAGAGGCTTGCGGGACAGGCCCGCCACTCGTCTCCTGATCGGTGGCCTGGTGATGCTGTTCTTGGCGATCGTGATCGGACAGGTGGCGACTCCAGCAGCGGCTTTTGGACCAGGGGTGGCCGCTATCCTCTGGGCCGAAAACACTGAAACAACTCCTTACCACCTGTTGGCGGTAGCTCTGCTCCGGGCCGCGGCCACCACCGCTGCCGTTTTAGCCGGGGGCTGTGGCGGCGTGTTTGTCCCTTTTCTGGCGATCGGCGACCTCAGTGGCCGGGTGTTCGCCACCACCTTTGAGATTTCGGGGGATCTGGCCGGTGCGGCGGGGGCAGCGGCCGGTATTGCTGGCGGTTATCGCCTACCTCTGACCGCCATGGCCATGGTGCTGGGGGTGGGTGGACCGGGGGCAGCCCAGCTAACCTGCCTTGCCACAGTGGTGGTGGCTGCCCTTTCGGGATTGGTGGCCGCACGGGCAGCCAATCAACTCTCCAGTTCCCTCCGCGCAATGTTCCGCTAGAAGCCACCCTCAGGGGATTGACCGCGATATCCAGAGGGTGCTGACCCACTCTACCAGATCGGCGATCGCACTAATTGGTCGGCTGCGAAGCGCGAAAGCGTAACGCACCAGTTTAATGATCCATTGGCTGTGTGGGGCGCGGATGGTTAATTTTGCTTTTTTAACACGATTAGTAACCCCCTAACCCATCCTAATGGACTGTTTCAGCTAATTTAATGTATTAGAAAAATGCTATAAATTCTATAATCTAAGACTTTAAGCCGAAATCTATTGCCCTATTTTAGTTGAAACAGTCCACTACAGGATCGGCTATCAAGTCAGCTGTTGACTCAAATGCTTGATAAAATTTTGAGTAATTGGGGTAAGGGGTCAGGGAAATGGGGAAATTTCAACTAAAACCCTAACACCCTAGTCCCCCAACCCGAATGTCTTTTTTTCTTTTCCCTTGGGTGGGATAAGATTGTGATCGATCGAGTTTAGGGAATTTTTATGACCACGGAAAGTTTAGCGACTTCAGAAGCAATAGAGTCAATGTCCGACCAATTTCTGGCTAGTACAAGCAGTCACAAAGAAATGATTGAAACGGTTATTTCTACTCTGCAGCAGAATGATACTGCTATGGTACAACACGGAGAAAAAGGTTATCTTTGGAAGTTTCAGTATGGTAGCGTTGAGGTGTTTGTGCAGTTAACCGGGGAAAGCGATGATGATTTTCTCACGGTGTGGTCTTCTGTGCTGAAATTGCCTGTTAAGGATGAATTGGGATTAACCCGCAAGTTATTAGCGATGAATTGTGCCGAAACCTTTGAATCTCATTTTGCCATTATGAATGATCAGGTGGTGGTGATTTCTCAGCGTACTGTGGCCGATTTGTCTGCTGGGGAGATTTCCCGAGCAATTACTCTCGTGGCGACGGTAGCAGATAATAATGATGAAATGTTACGAGAATCCTTTGGTGGCAGCTAAAATTTGGCGTTATATCCCTCCAATTATCTTATCGGCAGAGCTACAAATGGCGATCGATTCTTGGTTACTAGAGCAACACCGTTGCGGCCATCATCCCCCGACTCTGCGTTTTTATCAATGGTCGCCCCCGGCCATTTCCTTGGGCTATCATCAACGACAATATCCCGATTTTTGGCGTGATTTGACTTGGCAAGGTCAAAAAATCTCCCTAGTTCGTCGTCCTACCGGTGGACGATCCGTACTACATCAGGGGGATTTGACTTATATGGTGGTAAATTCGGGTATGAAGGGGAATATTAGGGAAGTTTACCGTCAAATCTGTCAATTTTTAATCACAGGCTGGCAAAATCTCGGTTTGGAATTGTCCTACGGTGCTGCTGGCCGGGGATATATCCATTCTGCTAACTGTTTCGCTACGGCTACCGGTGCGGATCTAGTTGATAATTGGGGGCATAAATTTATTGGTAGCGCCCAACTGCAAAGGGGTTCCTCGGTTCTCCAACATGGTTCCATGGTGCTAGATCAAGATAATTCGCTCTTTGAGCAAGTTTTCGCCAGTGCTGCCCCTAAAAAGCTCAATTTAGCCCCAGATTTGACCCTAGAGACCCTTATCGCTACCCTGAAAACCGCCGCCGAGGATTGCTTTGATTGTCAATTGCTAGAACAACCCCTTGAGGATTGGGAATGGCAATCAATTAAAAAAATGAATATAAATACTCATTGACAAAAAAGCTTTTGTGTGCATTTAAAATCAATTATGAGTCAAGTTGTATAGATTTGTAATTTTTTGCTAATAATGAGTAAAGGTAGATAGAGGCCGCAAAGAACCAAAATCTTACCAAACTCGAAATTATTGTCTAGCTTGTGCTAGTTTAAGAAACGTTAATCTTTTACATTTTGTGAGGATTAACAGGCGATCGCAGCTAGGTTAGTCAAGCTAATCCAGTCAATCGAGCGCCCCATCTTATAAGACAATGGGAGTAATCCCAGACTCAAAAAAGTTAAGAAATCTTGCCCTTGATTTCAGTTAAGCAAGAGGAAAAATACCCATGACCATTGCTGTCGGACGCGCCCCAGAAAGAGGGCTGTTTGATGCTCTCGATGACTGGCTCAAAAGAGACCGTTTCGTCTTCATCGGTTGGTCTGGTTTACTACTCTTCCCCTGCGCCTTCATGGCCCTAGGTGGA
>NZ_JBHFLL010000059.1:0-11944 GCF_041928595.1 Microcystis sp. BLCC-F209 | reverse complement strand
GGAACTTTTTCTATATACATGGCTATCATTTTAGCAAATGGAGAGAATTCTTGTCCATTAAGAAATGTTACAAATTACATGGGTACATTAAGAAAAGTTAAGGGGGTGCATCCATTGATGGATAAGGGTTTTCGGCTATTGTAGTATATATGTATGGGGGGAAGTTCAGTTATTAATAAATCAATCAAAAAATTTATGTCTCGACTATTATATTTACAAAAACGAAATAAGCCATTTTCAAATTGATTCCACAATCGGTAAATTCACCTCAAAGCTGAGTCAATTTTTCTAGATTCAAATCTTACTCTAAGTTTCATTTTTAAAGTATCTAAACTTGTGTTAATAAACCTTGGAAAGTGAAAAGATACATTAATAGGTTCTGCCTAGGTATTTATTGACACTGGCTTCAATTTGATAAATAGATGAAAGGACGCTACCTTGATGGTTATTGACTAGATCGTATTTGACTTCTTGTAAATAATTAAAAATGGCATCCCGCAGAATCGGTTGTTCAATGTTTACCCGGTGTTGATAGTCCCATAAATCCCAAACTATCAAACCAATTCCCACGATTGGATCGATTAATTCTGCCCCAAAACTACTCGCTACTGCTCCACCGGTTTTGGTGGCAATTTTCGCCCCCGTTTTTCCCGCTAGGGACAAATAAACTGTGCTGCCCACTTTCATCACTGGGACCAGAGATTTAACTCCTAAAGCAGTGGCACCACCGACTAAAAGTTTGATTGATGTGTTAGAAATATTGCCCTCGGTATCTTGAATTGTTACAGCTATATCACTAAGATAACGGTCCCATTTGCCTTGGGGAATTTGATAACTGGCCTGAATATTCGCTAATTCATTGCTTAAATTATTGACATATAAACTAACAGTATCCCTAGTAATTCTCTCTAGACGCAATTGGGCCTCTTGGGGACGGATTACCCGTTTGGTAAACTCGGTTTGAATAGTTTTGGTCAAATTTTCTGCCACCACCTGTTCTGCGGGTGGATTATCTGTATTGACCCAGTGAGCGATCGAGGAGTATAATCCGCTTAAAAAGGCCTTGCCCTCAAATTGTTTTTGATTGAAATAGTTAAAATACCAAGGCAGAAAACTCTGATCTACTCGTGTCATCAACTCCTGCACCCATGCCTCAATTTGTCCTAGGGCAAAGGTTTGAGAATTTGCTCTCGCTGTCTGTAAAGCTTGGCTAATCTCCCGATCGATTTGACCGTTCGATTTTTCGGGTATAGTGATCGGAATCTCTAGGTTAGTTTCGGTAGCAACCCTAGTTTTTAACGGTTCATTGCCAGCAGTTCCTAGCCAAATTTTCCCTAAAAGAGGCACGATAACCACTAGAACAACTATAGCCCAAATTAACGGGGTTATCGCCTTAATCAGTTGACTGATTGCCTGAATGCGGTTAGTTTTTTCACTATACTGAGGTGGCTCAATATTTTCTTCTGAATCTGGCCTGGAGTTCATCAGCTAACCTAGTTAAAATTATTAGATCATCGTTCTCGAAAACCCGCAGAAACCCCAATTTTCCGAGCAGTAAACAGCGAGAGAGTATTATCGGGCAGAAGACAGCCAATACCCGATAAATATCGGCAATTTTAGCGAATTTCTGCCTTCATCCGCTCAAGGGTTTGCTGCATTTGGTCGAACATCATTTGCGGAGTCATACCAAATTGACCTAATTGGGTTTTTAGCTGTTCTACGGTCATTTGGGCGGAGAAATCCTCAGATAACTCGAAACGCTTCATAAATATCTTGTAGCGTTCCATTAACTCCTCCATCCTATCGATAAAGATGATTTTACCCTCTCGATCGAATTTCCCGTACTCGCTGCCCAGTTGTGTGAGAGACTGGTAATCTTCAAATAGCTGTCTAGCTTCCTGTTGAACCACTTCTGAGTCAAAGAATCCCATAATCTTAAAACTGCTTATCGTCGATAGTTATTCTCCCCCCTATTTTATTTTAGTCGGGGAAAAAGTCTAGCTCTGGCCGATTTACGGATTACCGTATTGGGGAAATCGACAAGATCACAAACGGCCTTCTCGTCGCGGTTTGACCGTTGCCCCAGGGAGTTTAAGATTAAAAGTGAAAAATCAAGAATTGTCCTTTAACTGCTCCACAGTGGCTATTTCGCTCAATTTAGGCCGCAGCCCTTATAATTTGCCAAAACGACGATGACGACCCTGATAATCTTTTAAAGCGCGGTGAAATTGCACTCGATCGAAATCCGGCCAGAGAGTGTCGGTAACGTAGATTTCCGCGTAGGCCATTTGCCAGAGTAAAAAATTACTAATTCGCATTTCCCCACTACTGCGAATTAACAGGTCTGGGTTAGGAATCCCGGCAGTATAAAGATACTGTTCAAAGAGAGATTCATCGATCGCTTCCGGGGAGACTAAACCCTGTTGCACCTGACGAGCGATCGCCCGACAAGCTTGTACGATTTCCTCTCGGCCACCATAGTTAGTCGCCACCGTAAATTGAATACCGGAATTTTTGCTAGTTTCTGCTTGAGATTTAGCAATTTCCCGTCTTAAAGACTCTGGCAAGACTGATAAATTACCAATAAAGCGAATTTTAACATTTTCCTGCATCATTTCCTCCAATTCCTGCCGTAAAACCCGCTCGAATAGAGTCATTAAAAACTCTACTTCCTCCAGGGGACGACCCCAATTTTCCGTAGAAAAAGCATAAGCGGTCAAAGCGGGAATACCCCAGTCACGACAACAGCGCAGCAAGTCTTTGAGCGCATCTACTCCCCGTTGATGGCCCATAATCCGCGGCAAACCACGATTTTTCGCCCAACGACCGTTCCCATCCATAATCACTGCGACGTGCTGAGGCAAACGGTTTTTATCTAAATCCGTAGGTAATTCTGGTGATAAGCTCGGTTTAACAGTCATTTTCTATCTTTGGGGGTTGCGCTGGGCGAACGGGAGAATTTTTCTAAGATTAGACGACCTTTTAAGCCAATTGTACGCCCTAAACGTCCCCAACTCGGTGCGACCACTTCCCCCTCTCCCGACGGAGAAAACTTCGCTTCGAGCAGCTCTTTTAGTTTACTACTGGTTAAAGGCCGGTCCAGATTACCCCCCGACGCGAGGGAAATCGAGCCAGTTTCCTCAGAAACCACAATACAGATACAATTATCTAGCCTTTCGGTAATGCCCATAGCCGCCCGATGACGGGTGCCTAATTGCCTTGAGGTACTGCGCTCCGATAGGGGTAGAATAACACCGGCGGCCACCACTCGATCGCCTCGAATAAATACGGCCCCATCGTGTAGTAAAGTTTTAGTTTGAAAAATAGTTTGAATTAATTCCTTCGATACCTGGCCATTGAGTGCCACCCCCGGATTGACAAACACCCTGGTGTCGAGATTGCCACTGGTTTCTAATACCATCAGCGCGCCGGTGCGATTTTGAGATAGGTCCTTCACTGCGTCCACTAACTCATCAATGACATTATCGGTCTTGGGAGTGGGGGAACTTTTTTTAAATAATTCCCACACTTGACCTTTGCCCAATAATTCTAAAAAACGGCGGAATTCCGACTGAAAAATCACAGCGATGGCCACGGCTGACCCTAAAATCAATTTTTCTAGGACTAACCCCAGCAAGCGCAATCCTAGGGCATCGCTAATCACCGAGGCCAGCATTAAGTAGATTAGTCCTCGCACCATCCAAAAAGTACGCCGCTCGCCGATAATTAGCAGCAGCATATAGGTAAGGAGGAGAACTAACCCAAAGTCTAGCAATGACAGACCATGGCTGAGAATCCAGGACAATAACCGGCGAGGGTCCAGAAAAAAACCCGACATGGGGGACGATGGCGATGAGGTTTATATCAAGGAGAGTCGATTGGGTAAGCGGTCTTGACGCAGCAGATCCGCCAGGTTTTCCCGTTCAAGGATGAGATTGGCTTCTCCGTTTTGGACAATTACCGCCGCCGGACGGGGTAAGCGGTTGTAATTAGAAGCCATACTGTAGTTATAGGCCCCCGTGGCTAAAACCACTAAAATATCCCCTGGGTTGGTTTTCGGTAGCGTAATATCCTTAATTAGAATATCGCCAGATTCGCAGTGTTTTCCAGCTATTGTCACCACTTCCTGACATTCTTGACTCATTTTATTGGCGACCACGGCCCGGTAAACCGATTGATAGGTAATCGGTCGGGGATTATCAGACATTCCGCCATCGACGGCGATATAGGTGCGGATTTCGGGGATTTCTTTGCGATTACCCACTGTATAGGCCGTTACGCAAGCGGTGGCAATCAGAGAGCGTCCCGGTTCGGCAATGAGCAGCGGATAAGCGATACCTCTTTCCTGACAAGCTTTAGCCACTGCTAAGGACACTGCTTGCACCCATTCCTCGATACTTGGGGGGTCATCACTTTCGAGGTAGCGAATCCCTAAACCACCACCGACGTTTAATTGCTCTAGGGGTAATCCCCGTTCTAAACCTAATTTAAACCAATCTGCCAACACAGCGGCTAAGTCTTGGTGGGGTTGACGTTCAAAAATCTGGGAACCGATGTGAGCGTGTAAACCCAGACAATTCAGCACCGGATGAGCTAAAACATAGTCAAATACCGCTTCGATTTGATGAGGGTCAAAACCAAATTTACTGTCTAAGTGACCCGTGCGAATATATTCGTGGGTGTGGCACTCGATGCCGGGGGTTAACCGCAATAGGATCGGAATAGGGGTATCAGGACGATTTTCGCCTAATTTAACCAGATTTTCTAACTCTAGCCAGTTATCAACGATAATAATGCAGTTATGCTTGATCGCATATTCTAACTCGGCGATCGATTTGTTATTACCATGAAAGTATATCGGCACATCGGTTTTATTGATCTGGTCTAAAGCGGTTAACACCGTGTGAATTTCTCCGGCCGAGACCACATCAAAACCTAATCCCTCCCTAGCGACCACGGCCGATAGGGCCAGGCAATTCCACGCTTTCGAGGCATAAATTACCCTAGATTCTCCGGGATAATGAGTCTGGAAACCTTGCAGGTATTGACGACAGGCAGTGCGGAGGGTGACTTCATCGACAATATACAAGGGTGAACCGAAACGTTCCACTAGGGTGGTCACATCACAACCACCGATTTCTAGACAATCGCGGTTATTAACCTTGGCTGTCAGGGGGAACAGGGTTTGATTCGGGGATAGACAATCTTGATAGGCTAAATATTTTTGTCCGGAATTGCTGATTTTAGGTTCAGTTGATAGCATGATCGGTGTTTTTTGTCAAGAAATCGATAAATTTTGTTACAATCTCCGCGCATCCCCGATTCAGTTAAGGGAATTTTGACCGACGGTGATCTAGATAACCAAAATAGTTCTCTCTTTCAGTGTACGATCAACCACCCGCTAAAAATCCCTTTTTTGTCATGGAACAACTTTGACTTGAGTTCTCAATGCGCTCAGGGTGAGAGCATCTCAAACGCTATTGACAATTGGCCATTTTTGCGATCCGCTTGCTGTGTGGGCATTTCAAGTGATACCAGTCAATCAGAATAGTTACGAAATCGACCAAAAGGGTCGATTTTTGCTTAACAATTGAGATGGCAAATTCTACTCAAATATGCCTGAATCGTGGGTAAGCAACCCACATAAAGTTCATTTTGTCAAGGATTGTTAAGGTGCGCTTACCCCGTCAATGCGCCACGATATTATGGCATATCAAATAACTGTAATTTTGTCGAATAGAAAAAACTATCATGATGCGTTCAGTCTTTCTTAACATTCTCTTGAGCGCTGGCTCGCTTATGATTGCTCTCCTCGAGCCTGCTTACGCGGCCAAAACCACCATCGGCCCATTTCGAGATTTCCAACAAACTTTCTCCCCAACTGAAGTGATTAACGGCGGGTTTGGATCAACACAAACCAATACCTTTGTTTATTTTTCAACGACTTATCCCTATGCTCCTACTAATCTGTCATGTAATCCCTACAATCCCTCACCGCCAGGCCTCTTCTGCGGTCGGCTCTATGTTCCTGACTTAGTTGAAATTGGTCCGGGCCTCGACCCTTGGCCACCCAATCTGGATTTGCGAGTGGCTGGCGCGTCCTATCTGACCTACGAGACGGGAGATCTGGAATTTACCTTTACCACAATCTACGGCAGAGATGCCAGCACCGCTGCCGATCCGAGTTTGGCGATCGCTGGTTTCGAGGTCGGAAACGTACTGATTAATTTTGTCTCCGAGAAAGTCATTGGCAAATCAGGAACTGTCTATTCGGCAACGACTCGCCAGGTCTTGAGCCTTGATCAACTGAGATTACTACCAGGACTTGATCTTTCTCCTTTCCAAGGATCGGGATCGTCTCTCGTGTATCTGTTTGAAACTATCGTTCCCTTTGCTGAGGTGACAGCCGTACCAGAAAGCAGCAGTCCGCTCGCTTTGGGATTGCTATCCTTGGGATTTGTCACTGTTAGTGCCGTCTCTCGCCATTACCCTCGACAGCGCCAACCATCGAGCCGACAGCAATCTTGCTCGCTGTCGGCCCGATGAGTGCAATTAATTCGTAGATAGCCAGAGTGCGAGCGTCTCGCTTGCACTCATCTTGCCAGCACTAAGTCTTTGATTTCCCACTTTCCGCACTTCTTAACATTCAATTGATAATTTTTACTAATATATTGCTGACCACCCCTTGCCAGTAAGGATTATAGCTACAATGAGGGATTTTGATCAAGGTGAAGAATTGTAAATTTTTTTCTCAGAAAAAATCAATTATTGAAAATGTTCTCAATAGTAGTTTCTACAATCAAGGTTTTTCGTCAAAACATCTTGGGGAATGTAAAAATATATAAAAGTATATGAAGAGGTGCGGAATGTCGGCCGCTAAAAATCCCTTTTTTGTCGGGAAAAAATCGAGCAGCGACCCCGAAATAGTGGTAATAGTATTGAAGGAGTGGTCTTAAAAGTGATGATATGACTGACCAGAATGGCGTGTTAGTAGAAGAACAGAGCGAGGATATTACCCGTAAGATGAGTCAATTAGCCACCGAGTCGCCGAAAAATCAATTACAGATCCTGACACAATTAGCCGGGGACGGAGAAGGTGGCCTAACTGTATTGAGAGATTTTTTATTAGCCCAGCGGCCGACTCCTGTTAATCTGGTGACAGGTAAGGCTTATCAATTGCTCTATCAAGATAATAGCGCTCAGAGCAAGGAATTTTTAGCTAATTATTTCCCCACGGGTGTTGTTCCCCTCGATAGTGCCAAGGGTATTGATTATCGACTTTTACAGGAATTATTGGCTAAACAGGATTTTCAAACTGCCGATAGTCTCACCCGTCAAAAACTCTGTGAATTAGCAGGAGAAGGAGCAATACAGAGAAAATGGGTCTATTTTACGGAAGTAGAAGCTTTCCCCGGTGTGGATATTCAGACTATTGATCATCTTTGGTTGGTTCATTCGGAAGGGAAATTCGGTTGGTCGGTGCAGCGCAAATTATGGCTCGGTGTGGGTCAAGATTTCCCGAAACTCTGGCCGAAAATTGGCTGGAAAAATGGCAATAATTGGACAAAATACCCCCAAGAATTTACCTGGGATTTAAGCGCTCCCGTGGGCCATTTACCCCTGTTAAATCAACTGCGCGGGGTGAGAGTGGCTGCCTCTTTATTCTCCCATCCCGTCTGGAGTGAAAAATAGATTGAGAACACCAGGTCCGGCTATTGTATCAGATTTCTACATTTTCGGGACGATTTCTTGTAAGGCCGCTTCTAGATTAGGATAACGATAGTCAAAACCGAGCGCTTGAGTGGCTTTTGGCAGCACTTCTTGACCTTCTAGGACGATTTTTGCTCCTTCTCCCAAGAGAATTTCGAGGGCAAAATCTGGCACTGGCAACCAAGAAGGACGATTCATTACTTCCCCTAAAATCTGACAGAATTCTTTCATCCGGACGGGATTGGGTGCAGTAGCGTTGAAAGTGCCGCTAATTTCCTGGCGATCGAGACAATAGATGATTAAATTAATTAAATCATCCCGATGAATCCAAGAAAACCACTGACGACCGCTGCCAATCGGTCCGCCGGCAAAAAGTTTGAAGGGTGGGATCATTTTCCCTAAAGCACCCCCATTGCCTAAAACAATACCCGTGCGAAGAATGACTAAACGAGTGCCGTAATCTTTAACTTTTTGGGCGGCTGTTTCCCACTTTTTACAGACATCTGCCAGAAAATCGCCACCGGGAGGGCTGTTTTCGTCAAAACTAGCGGTTTCACTGGTTCCATAGTAACCGATCGCCGAGGAGTTAATTAAAACTTTCGGTTTCTGGGCGGCATTGGCGATCGCCTCGACAATTTTCTCGGTGCCGATTTGCCGACTAGCGACGATTGCCTGTTTCACTTCACCGCTCCAGCGTTCCGAAATCGGTTCTCCCGCTAGATTAATCACCGCGTCACATCCGGAAATCTCTTTTTGCCAATCCCCCGATTCTGTGGCGATATAGGGGATAATCTCTATCTTAGGATAGATTGACTTTGGGTAAATTCTCTGGGTTTTATCGGGATTGCGCGTTAAAATTAGGATGTCATCGCTGCGATCATAAAGTTTGACCACCAATCGACTACCCACAAATCCCGTCGCCCCAGTAATCGCTATTTTCATGGTTTCTTGACTAAATTTATCCTTATTTTAGCTGGTTTTTGGCTATTCGTATTCAGGAGTCAGGAGTCAGGAGTCAGGAGTCAGGAGATTATTTTATTTATTCTTACCACTCCCCAATTCATAATTCATAATTTATAATTCCCACTCCTGTCTCCTCACTTATCCTGATACCCCATACCGTTGGCTGCCGCATAACGATTCATAAAGCGCATAAAACGCTCCCAGTGTTCATCGGTGATTTCAAAACCACATTCTACCCGTTGAATTTCATCCCCTTCATCTCCTCCAAAAATAAATTTAGTCGAGTTGGGGATAACTGTAATCACTCCTTCCTCATCGGTGAGACGGAGATCGCCGTAGGTGCGGGTGGTGAAACTTTGGAAACGTTCGATCGCTTTCAGGGTTTTAAAAGTCATCAGGACATTGCGAATCCCGGTATTTTTATTTTGGCGGAGACTAACACCGCTTAATTCTTCTGATAAACCGACAAAAAACTCGATCGTGGGAGTGGTCATAGGTGTGGGTATAAAATTTTAGTTATTGATTTTCTCTTAATTACTTTGGACGGGAGAAAAGTAGTTCATGACTACTAATAAAGTAACCATGAACTGAAAAACAAGCTATTCCGCTTCTCCACCTTGGATTTTGAGGAGGAGAAAACCCCAAGCTAATCCGACGAGGACGAGAACGATCGCCACGATCGGCCCATTAAATAACATACTTTCTGCGGTCATGGTGATTGCTCCTGAGCCTACAATAATCGATAAATCGTATTTTAACCTACGAAGGCGATCGACTGCTGCCGCACTAGGGCAAAATTGAGGGGGAAAATCGGCAGACAACTTTGAGAATTTTCTTAGTATATATGTTCTAGCCCAGCTGCCCCTCTCCTCAAGGAAGGATGCTCACCCCTAGGCTGGATATTTTTAATAATATCTTTATCTTTGCTGTCATCACTTTATGTTAGTGTCTTATCTGCTTAATTCTCCCCCTATCCTGGGAAAATTAAGTATTGATAACTATTGGTGATGACTGGTAAAAAATCATTTATGCTCAAGATCAAGTTAATATTATTCTTAGGTTTGTTGCTGCTGAGTTGTCAATCGACTAATCTCAATGGTAATAATAGCTCAATGGCTCAGATTACAACTGAGAATCAAGGGCAAATATTACCGATCACGGCCAAAGCAGATATTAATGGTCAGATGATTGAGTTAGAAGTAGCTCAAACCCCCGAACAACAGGCTAAGGGTTTAATGTATCGCTCGTCTTTGGAGAAAAATCGCGGTATGCTATTTCCCTTTGGACAACCTCTGATGGCACGGTTTTGGATGAAAAATGTCTCGATTCCTCTAGACATGATTTTTCTAAAAGATGGTATAGTAAAAGCAGTTTTGCTCAATGTCCCTCCTTGTGGGGTGGATCCTTGTCCTGTCTATGGGCCAAACACCATGGTTAATCAAGTGATCGAACTAGCTGGGGGCCGAGCCAAAGAATTAGGAGTGAAAGAAGGAGATAAAATTAAGATTGAGTCTATCTCAAGACCTTAATTTTTCAAAATGGTGTTAACTTTCCTATAGAAAGTGTCCCTTGTCCGGAAATATAAGTATGGCTTTTATAAGCTATTACGCATTGATACTGTTTAAAATCTAACCATATCGATTAAGATTTTTATAGTCGGTCAAGTGATAGATTGAATAATCTTCACTCTTGGTATAGATTGAACAGAGACAAAATTCTGCTCGCTCTAACGGGACTATCTTGAGAGAGCCAGCGATTTTTAGGAAAGCACTCTCTATCATCGAGATAGCTTAGATACAGAAAAAACAGTCGCGAGACTAACTGTCCTTGAAACCGATCGGTGGTGTTTTGTTAAAATTACGAGATGTACTATTGAGGAAAAAATCCCCCTATGTCCACGATTGCCTATTCCCAATTCCGACGATTTCTACAAGAGGAATTGTCCCTTACCCAAGAATCGATCGCTATGGCCGAGCGCTCGATCCAATCTGATAAAATTCATTTACCGATGATTCTCTGGCAGTACGGTTTAGTGACCTTGGAACAATTAGACAAAATTTATGATTTTCTCGAAGAGGTAGTATAATCTTGCAATTGCTCACTATTGACAAGGAGAATAATTGCCATGGCTGCTCATAGTTTCTGGCACAGTTTGAAAATTCCCATCCTAAAAACTACCAATCATCACCTGAGAAGTGGGTTTAAATAACCCACTTTTTTAATAACTATACAATTGAGAATTATCGATTAACTGCTCACTCCATGAAACCCCATGACCAATTTGCCAAAAATTACCTTGAACAATTACTTTCTCCCCTGGGAATCGTCGAAATCAGCAAAGAAGTCAGCGACGAAACCCGACAGATAGATGTATTTTTTTCCCCCAATCCCGAACCCAACCCCGATTATCTGGGATTATTAGGCAGAATTGTCCTTAATACTGTCTTAATTGAACCCTATCGCAATCCTCCCAACCGGAGCGAGATTCGTAATTGTTTAGCGAAACTTTTGACGATTTTGGCCGAACTGCAAAGACAAGCTAAACGGGAAAATCAGAGTTACAATGAAGACAATGCTCCTCGTTTATGGATTTTATCCCCTGCCGCTAGTCTGACTCTGTTAGAGAGTATTGGGGCAAAAATAGACCCAGATTGGCCAGAAGGAGTGTATTTTCTTCCCGCGCTTTATCGCACGGCAATTATCGCTATTAATCAATTGCCTGTGACGGCTGAGACTCTCTGGTTAAGATTATTAGGAAGGGGAAAAACTCAAAACCAAGCGGTGCGAGAATTGTTAGAATTACCTCAAGGTAATGCTTTCCGGGAAAATGTGCTGGAATTATTAATTAGTTGGCGGGTTAGTATGGAAATAAATAACATCCTAGAAACTGAAGATAGAGAGGTGTTTATGACTTTATCTCAAACCTATCAGGAATGGAAGGAAGCAACTAAACAGGAGGGACTCGAACAGGGACTCGAACAAGGACTAGAGCGAGGACTAGAGCGAGGAAAACTAGAGGCTAAACTGGAATCTATTCCCCGTTTGCTGGCCTTGGGTTTAAGTGTGGAACAAATCGCTCAAGCTTTGGATTTAGACTTAGAACAAGTCCGACAAGCTATTGAAGAAACTCCATGAAACCCCATGACCAATTTGCCAAAAATTACCTTGAACAATTACTTTCTCCCCTGGGAATCGTCGAAATCAGCCAAGAAGTCAGCGACGAACCCCGACAGATAGAGGTATTTTTTTCCCCCAATCCCGACCCCAACCC